>NZ_JBHZDH010000049.1:0-40981 GCF_042755925.1 Lysinibacillus sp. NPDC059133
CCCACATAGCTAGAACCTTTCACCGCATCAGTGGCGTAAGATTTCTTTATTACGCCCCCATTCATATATCCAACAAAGCCGCCTACATTGCTATCGGGTCCGGTCAATATGGATAGGCCGTTGGCCTTGCTGTCTGTAATTGTCCCACTGTTGCTTCCGGCGAAGCCGCCTACATAATTAGGTCCGTTCAGTATTGAGATATTAGTTGCCAGAGACTCCTCGACGGTTCCCGCATTTTGTCCTATGAATCCGCCTGCATAGCTGCTTGTGCCTTTTAGCGTCGCTATGCCGTTTACTTCACTGGCCTTTATGATTCCGTTGCTGTAACCGGCTAGACCGCCCACGTAACTGCTGCCGTTCAGCGTTCCAATTCCGTTGACCATGATGCCCTCAATCCGACCAGCGTTATATCCACTAAGAATCCCCGTATAGTTCCTGCCCTTAACTTCTGCGCCTTCTATCGTGAGATTCATAATGGCAGCCTTACTATAGCCGAACAAGCCTACATAGTCTTGGCTAGGCAGATTTATGTCCAGATTTTTGATGGTATAGCCGTTGCCATCTAGCCGTCCGTAAAATGGTGCAGATGAAGTGCCAATCGGTTTCCAATCTACCCCATCCAAGTTGATGTCAGCTATTAGCCGATAGTTGCCGTACATATCATTAGCAATGCTTTGCAATTCGTTTGCTGTAGCAACATTCACAACTGGAAACAAATCTATGGTGCTTCCATTTGAGAAAACAAGCGTATAGCCAGTGTCATAGAAACAATCTTGAAGGATAATCTTCCCAGAGCTCCCTGCAAAGGTTATTTCCACGTTTTGTTTGCCCTTGTCCTTGGCGATAGTTTTCTTAATGTCCACATCGTCTGGATTTACGTCGGATAGAATAATTGTGTTATTCCCACCTGTGTTTGTAATCGTATTTACGCCAATGCCATGAGCAAAGAAATAAGTATCATCGCCATTGCCGCTGGTAAATGTGTTGTTGCCAGGGCCGCTTATAAATGCCGTATCTCCGTTTGTACCCTCCAGATTATCATTTCCAGCTGTTCCAAAAACAATGTTTTTGGTTGTCATTTCGGCTATAAGCCTGTAACGATCATTCTTAGCGTCAAAAGTGTTTATGAACCCTTTAAGCTCAACTGAATCAAGCATGGTTAGCTTATACATGTTAGTGATGAAATCGACCAATAGTTTTTCCCCTGCGTATTGATCGTCGGAAAGCATGCTTATTATTTCATTAGCAGTCGAAGATAAATCGAATATCGGTTCACTATCAGTGCCGCCGATCATCTCCATCTTCCCGTACAGGTAACAATAATGCGACTGTGCCATTAATATCTCATATACAGCATCAGCCACTTTGTCAAAGCCTCTGTTGAGAACCGCCGTAGCGTTAGGTCCTGTGCCGCCTGTATATTTTTCTCCATAAAGCGCTTCTAAAGCCGCTAAGTTGGTAGTTTTACCTGTCCACTTGTAAAGAATTTGAGGAACAAGATTTCTTCGCGTTGCCTCATCCTTTTCCGCAACAAACTGCTCCACAAGGACTTGAAGCTGACCGCTACTATCAAACATCATAGCTTGTTGCAAACTATATGTTGTACCGAAACCTCTTATTTGCGGCAAGGCTTTTATGTCATCACTTACTCTTACCCGGTCGACCGCTTTGGAGTCCTGTACATCACGAACGAACCAGATATCTACCATATCAACGACCGTACCGTCCGCCAAGACAGCGGTACTAATCTGCTTAAATGTATTGCCGTTGGCATCTACAAAATCCGAATTGACATAGTTCAAATCAACAGAGATAATACCCGCATCATTTAAGGAAATAAGTTCATCCGGTTCTGTTTTGCCGTTGCTGTTATAGTCAAACCACAGGTATAACTCATGGTAAGCAGTGCTTCGCTCGTCAAAAATGCCGTCGGAACTCTCGTTTAAGTCCTTTAAGGCTTCAAATCCGTTGGCTGCCAATTTGCCGTTCTTCAAGCGCGTATTGTTGCCAAAAAGTTCAAGACCGTTATCTATTTTGCCGTTGCCGTTGATATCATGCACCAGTAGCCCGGTGTTCGGAGCGACCCATCCGGTTTTTATCCTGAACCCGTTTCCTGTGTGATCGAAATACACTCCGTTCCGCAAGGGTATGGTTTCAATACCGGTGCCATCTAAATTGATGGACAATGGACTTGTGGTACCTTTCCCTTCGTCAAAAATATCCCCTATATCGACAAAGGCATCGTTGCATAATTTTTTGATAAAATCCTGCAAATATTGCGGCAGTTTATCGAACTCGCTCTGCTTGTATCCGCCTTTCTCAATCGCTTTGGCTAAGTCGTCGAAAACTTTTTGTATATCTCCAAATTCAGAGTTGATTTCATTGAGTCGGCTCTTTGCGTCTTCCCAGCTATTATTGCCAGTAAGTGCATCGTAAAGTTTTATGTAAGCTTCATCAGAATCCAAGGACGAACTCAACGCGTCTCTTTCTGCTACTAGCTGAAGATATTCGTCATACAGTCCATATGCCACAGCCAAATCTTCGGCAAAAGAGTCAGGGCTTCCATCCCCAGCGCTTATTGCAATAGTTATGTCCTGTATGCGTCTGTTCTTTATCATCTGAATAGTATCCTTCACCGGTCCGTCCAGCAGTTTACTACCTGTGTCAAGATAAAGGGCGACCATATGCCCTAAACCGGGAACAGCTTTTTTCAACGCGAAACTGAGAGCTTGAAATGAGGCACTAAACATCTCTCTGCTTGCATCTGCCTCATCAAATCGATCTTCCCCTGCGGCATTATAGTCGGTATACGCTTTGATCATGTCGCTGATGTATCCATAAACTTCTACACCGTCAAAAATTATTCCACCGCCAACAGCTTCCGCCAATTTGTCTTGGTTCATTGCGTTCAAGAGTATTTCACCGGCATTGTTTACAGTTCTTTTGGCAACTTCCTCCATCACCTTTTGGGCAATCTTTTCTTTTAGTCCTTCGCCAGTTGCACCTGACATCGCTAGTTCATCAAGAAAATCAGTAGCGTCAGCAGTAGCGTCAGCAGCAGCGTCAGCAGCAGCGTCAGCAGCAGCGTCAGCAGTGTTGTCTAAGTTTTCGTTTGCGGATGCGGGAAGAGCAAACGAAAGATTCTCTAAAATGAGAGTACTAATAAGCATTAGTATAAATATTGATCGTATCACTTTCTTGTTCAATTTTTATCCCCCTTTCAACATAAATCTTTGTACTTCATACTGTATGGTCTCTGATAAACCATCCAGATAAGTATTTTGAATAACATGTCCATAAAAATCATAAGCATATTTTGTTCGGTTCCCTAAGTTATCGTATTCATACGTAATTGTATGACCCAATGGACTACTTTCTCGAAGTAGCTATCCATCATATCGGGAGGTTGCTCCTGCAAAATCCATTACACTGAGTTACCGCGTTCATCTAAGTCATACTTTTACTTACCGGATTTGTAATCGTAAGGAGGTTTCCTTTTAAATCATAGGCATACTTTTGTTACCTGTCCTAATGCATCAGTAACTTTTGCTACTTGCCCTTTGTCGTTATACGTTTAAAATGTTTTATTTCCAGGGGCATCGACTATAGCTATACGATTTCCGGAAGCATCCATAGCTATATTGAACTTTATTTCCTAATTCTGTTACGTATAGCTGGTTTCCCCTTTTAATGGATCAATCATCTTCGTTATCAATAACAGAGGAAAAAAAGGTAGAAGAATATCCATAACTTATAGATCGTTTATCTGCAAATTCAATTTTTGTTAAATATTTCGCATCCTCATACATAAATTCACCATAAGAAACAGACATTGCAATGCCATTTGTATCCGTGAATCGAACAAGATTTTCCTGTATAACTCCATTTCCATTAGAATTTAGCTTACTGATAATCTGACCTTTATCATTAAATTTCCATTGTTCAAGATTTTTCTTCGAAATTGTAATCGTCCCATCGTTATGCTGTGTGATGCTCTCAAATCTACCTGGAGGTGCTGTAAATGTACAATCAATATTGCGACTATACATAAGCCGACTACCGTCACTAGTTAACCTCTGTATATTTCCACTAATTAATTCCACATGATCTGAATAATTTGCCTGCCTGCCATCCTGGACCAAACGGACTGTCCGTCGTCGAACCTTGAGAATTATAATATAAAGGGTATTTAATATGTACATTGTCGTTCCCACTAAAAAGTAAAGATGCTGTTTGGATTTATTATTTCCTCGTACTCTTTCATTTGTATAAATCATCCCGTCCATTTCCCCATCTGCTTCAGGACTCAATTTTTCATAATTCACGCAAGGAGCACTATTGCATCCTGGATTACCACCCTGATTTCCACATAAGTATTTGTCCTTTTAACTGCTGACTTTCCTCTACTGAGAGAGCTCTAACTACCGATAGATTTTAAGAAGCCTCTACTTATTTATTAGCAAAAAGAATCAGTTTCCCATCCCAAAGTGCATCTAAATCAGATATGGATTTATTCATCCTTCCTACTAATGGATCATACATAATGACCTCTTCTTTTGAAACAGCAGTGACTGTTAAATAGTGATCATGCAGTAAAAAAATAGCCGGTAATGGCGCATTAGAGAGCTCTGATTTACCAATTTCCAATCCATACGCTTACACACCCTATTGTTGAGAAGCAGCTATTAATCCTAACATTGTAGTTCTTTCTTCATTTGTCCCAGCCGTTTTTACTAACTTATCTAAAGGAACTGTGTGTCCGATCTTAGACAGCGCCATTTGAAGAGCTGCTGTTCCACATGTAGGGTCGCTTTTAATTTAACAATAGCTTCATTTTTCTTACCCTGTGCTGCTAATGCCAATGCTTTTTATCCTCTAATGTGGTTGTTTCTGTAAAGTAAATATAAGGATTTTCTCCTGTATACTCATTAACCAATTTACTTAATTTAGCATACACTTCAGTATAGTTACCTTCCTTACGTGAGAAAAAGCAGAAAGACGATATATTTTTGCTAGGTTTTCATTATGCTTTTTCTTAATTTCACGAGAGATAGAGTAATCAATAGTGCTCTTCTTTTTGAACTTTTTCTCTTTTGTATTATGTACTATTAGCTTTATTGCTCTTAAATTACGTTTTTCCTTTTGTTTACCAGCTTTGAAAACGAGATTAGCAACAGCTATTCTGTCATCTCCTACGGTTTCTTGCTCAGCATCATTTAACATCTTTTCAGCTGTTGAGGGATTTCGTTTAGGATTATAGGGACTTTCTATGATTTCTGCAGCCAGAATTTATACCTCAATAGCAATATCTGTTTTGTTAAATTGTTTTTGAATATCATCGAGACGTAAGAGGGCTTCCGTAAATCGATCTCTTGAATAATCTTATTCCGCTATTCGGTATTCGCACCACGCTACAAAGTCTATCATCTTACGGTAATCTTTCCCGTTTTAGATAACCATCTCTTAATTCATTAGAGAGTCCAACACCCATTTGGAAATTAGCCTCTTCTTCCGCCCTTCTAGTTTCTAGAGTTTCCAACCTCTTTAAATCCTCTTTTGAAGTTGTTATTGGAGCAGCAAATATACTACTCACAGATAGAACTAGTAAAGATCTACTACTATTGAAATATAAATAAAAATTTTACTCCATTGCCTCAACCAACCACCTCATTCATAAAATATTTTAAAAAATAAAAAATATTCTAATTCCATTTTAAAAACACAGCTTCTGGAATGTCAATACTGAATATAAAACTTTTGTAATAGTTTCTACAAAAAACCATTTCGTATAATTTATTAAAGCGTACCATTTGACTCATTCGTTTTCTACATTTTCAGTAAATCCGCTAATATGATCAACCCTTTATACCCATCAATCACTTTTGGTAAACGCTCGTCTTAATTTACTTTTTGCGTCATTTCTAAAACGGCAGATAACGTCTATTTCTTCTATTTTTATAACCTCTCCATCTTTATATTCTGGAATACTCTGCACAATATCCCTTTCTATTATTTGTTTCTCGATATTTAGGAAATGAATGCTTGGGGGGGGGAATGCGCTGTATTAAATTGTAAAGAAAACGAAATACCAACTGTTTCACCGTTACTCGTTTTCCTGTTTGATGATCTTCATACCAAAAGATTACTTCTTTACCGTCATAGCCAATAATCCGATATTCCGCGATGGCAGGACGTATAAGATATTCTCCAATATATTTAGCTGCTCCTTTCGCATTCTTCATCTTCTTTTCAGCATTCACATTAAATCCTTTGGTATAACGTTTATATAATTCATTGATTATATTCTGAACAGCTAGATTCTCTGGATACCACAGCTTCATTGAATCTAGTACCACCTTCTGCCACGATTTTCTTAAATATTCGTAAGGAATCCAATCTAATCGCTGGACTTCTATCGCTCCTTCTGTGACAAGTACATGGATATGCGGATTAAACTTTAAATCTCGCCCAAACGTATGAATGACTGTGATAATTCTGGGCTTTAGTCGACGCTTTTTAGAACGATTTTAGTAGTAATATTCAAATTCTTGAGCAACTAATCGACTTAACTCCTACAACTTTTTCCTATCCTGAAATAACACATTTCGAAGCTCCTCTGGAATCGTAAATACCATACGACTATGAGACACATTGAACACTAATTCCTGTTGTTTATCTGACCAATCATCTGTATACTTCTTTCCACATTTATTGCAAAATCAACTTTTACAAGAGAAATAAATACTAATTTGGCATCACCAGAACAACCCCAGCATTCGTAATGAATATAGCCTAGACTTCTTGAACCACATCGAATCGTTTTTTGAATCGTTTCCCCAATATCTTTCCGATAGGATCTGGGAGACTTCTCTTGATGAATTTCCCAAAAACCACTGAAATAATCTTGTAAAATGCGTTTAATAATTCCCGATTATTGAATTCCACCAAGCTTCCTCCTCGTATAAGATTTATAATTTCCTTAACAATAAAAAAATCAGCGGGACGACAAAACTCCCACTGATTAAACGTCACTTTATTTTTGCAATCTTTCCTCTTGATGCTCCCGATATCTCCGATGTACAGTAGCTTTACTTACCTCAAAGCCAAGACCTCTAAGTGTTAAAGCGATTTCCTCAAAGGTAAAACCTCGATTACGAAGATTTACAATTTCCTCTACAGGTACATCCTTGCGTTCTTGACCGTTTGGATTCCCTCGATTAGATAAATTGTTTTCAGGGCGATAGCCATTTTCAACAGCACGACGCATGCCACGACGTATTTTAGCATTATGGATTCTGCGCTGGTACTCCTCTACAATTGCTAAAATTTCTAGGAGCATCGTATCCATTTCATTTAATTGTACAGGTCCCGCGTCTCGCATAGAGAAAACATTCGTTTCAGTTTTCTGCAATAAATGCAACACGGCCATTCGAGCATTTCCACGTCCTAAGCGTGTCTCATCCTGCACAAATAATGCTGTAACTTCTTTTTCTTTTATGAAATCAAGCATTTCTAGTAAACCTTCTCGTTCCACATCATAGCCGCTATGCTTATCCTTAAAAACACGCTTCACTTCGTAACCCTGCTCTTTAGCATAGCGTACTAGCTCCTCCTCCTGACGCTCTAACGAGGAGCTTTGTGTCTCTTTTTCTGTACTCACACGGCAATAGACAACAGCCGATTGTTGTTTAGTTATCATTTTACATTTCTCGCAATTTCAATTGAATTTATAGGGTTTGGTTGGTCGTCACCCACTACTGGAATCACTAGAGATTTACCTGCAATAATTCGTACGTTCGATAATTCATTTTCTGCCTTAACAAGCTTAATCCATTCATCCGACTTCATTTTACCACGGTATTGTTCGGCTAACGACCATAAGCTATCACCATGTTCGATTTCAATTTCAGCGTATGTAACCTCGCCTGGGTCTGTTATAAAAAGATATGCTGTAAATAGTAGACAAGCTCCTAATAAAGTTGTAATATGTGGATTTTTTTTAAACCAGTTCATGTTTATAACCCCTTTCGAGAATGTTTGTTCGGAATATACGTTCTTATAATAATGCGAACAAACGTTTTTGTCAAACACTTTTCGAACCTATGTTTGCTTAAGTGTTCGCATTCTGCTATACTACTAATAAGTAGAATGATTAGAAAAAAGAGGTGAGCAATCATGAAAAAAGTTTCGAAAAGACAAGAGGCCATTTTAGATTTCATTAAAGAAGAGGTGCGCACAAAGGGGTATCCACCATCTGTACGTGAGATTGGTGAAGCAGTTGGACTTGCTTCAAGCTCTACAGTTCATGGACATTTAGCTCGTTTAGAGCAAAAAGGCTTGATTCGACGCGACCCAACTAAGCCACGTGCCATTGAAATTCTAGAGCCAGAGGATTCTATTCAAAAGCAACATGTTATACATGTCCCACTTGTTGGGAAGGTTACTGCAGGTTCTCCGATAACTGCTGTTGAAAATATCGATGAATATTTCCCACTACCAGATATTTATGGTACAAGTGAAGATCAGTTATTTATGCTAGAAATTATGGGTGAATCAATGATTGAAGCTGGCATTTTAGACGGAGATTTAGTGATTGTTAAACAAAAAGCAACTGCTGATAATGGTGATATTGTCGTAGCAATGACTGAAGAGAATGAGGCAACTGTAAAGCGTTTCTTTAAGGAAAAAAGTCATTTCCGTTTACAGCCTGAAAACGCAACAATGGAGCCAATTATCGTAGACCAAGTTTCTATTTTGGGACATGTTGTAGGTCTTTATCGTCGTGTACATTAAAAGTATCTCAATAGTACAGTATAAAAAGAGGATTTTATGTTCACAAATGGGCATATACCTCTTTTTCTTATTTTTTGAGTGTTATTTTAAACATTAAAAAAACCCACTTTAAAATGGATTTCTACACCTAGCAAAGCCTTTAGTTACTTAAATCAGCTCATCTCCATAACGTGGGTTGATTTCCGTTCCGGCTGGGCGCTTTCCTGGGGGCGTCCGATGAGCCGCTAATCCCCAAGGAGTCGCCCAGCCTCCACTCCAATCAACTTATATACACTAACTCTATTTTTTCATGTTTATCACCAAGGTTATCTTGCCCTTAGGTAAAAAAATCTATGCCATTAAACGCTTATCAAGTTTTATGCCTCTATCTTAAACTTCAAACTTGCCTTTACAAATGCAGTAAATAATTTCTTGGATACTTCATCTCCTGCAATGGCTAGCTCCTCAGGATGCCACTGTACTGCTAGACAAAATGGTAAATCTTCGTGTACTACCGCTTCAATGATACCATCACTTGATTTGGCTACCACTTTCAATTTTTCTGCTACTACGTTTATTGCCTGATGATGAAATGAATTCACCGCAATTTTTTCTTCCTCGATCATCGTTGTTAATAATGTATCAGGTGTTAGATGAACATGATGTGTAGTAACGCCCCGTGCCGCTTGTTGCATGTGCTTTATTAATTTCCGACTGTGATACTCGCTCTCAATATCTTGATAGACCGTGCCTCCAAACGCAACATTTAGCATTTGAATCCCTCGACAAATTCCGAAAATCGGCATTTTCCGAATAAAGGCGGCTTCAATTAAGGAAAGTTCTACGGAATCCCTTTCTGGATGAACCTTCCCTAATTTTGGTGTAGGTTCTGCACCAAAAAGAAATGGATGTACATCATGTCCGCCCGATAGTAATAATCCGTCCGTCAACGATAAAATTTGTGCTACATCCTCTTCCACTCCAAGCGGAATTATTAGTGGAACACCCCCAGCCTCAATTATACTTTTGCTGTAGGCGGCATTTAATCTTGAGGACAAATCATCCTCTACAAAGGCTGTTATACCGATAATTGGTTTCATCTTATCCCCTCCATGATCTACAAGATTGATCTCGCATTAACTCTGCCTGAAAAAGCCTGATTGATGAAGACGATGAACCATTGAGGGCACCCCTGATTAATTACCAAAACCCGAGATACCAATCCATCAACGCATCCCCATAGAAATAGATAATAATAGCCGCTAGAGCAATAGACGGCCCGAATGGTATAGGCGTTTTTCTTCCCTGTCCGCGTACTTTTAACACAACTATTCCAACAATCATGCCAATCACAGCGGCTATAAATAGCGTCAGAAGTGCATGTATTGTCCCAAGTACAAGACCAAGTAAAAAGAATAATTTAATATCGCCTCCACCCATTCCACCTCTTGATAGGATAGCTATACAATATAATATGCCAAATCCTACAACAGCACCAACTATACTGTCCCACCACGGAGACAAAGGCGATATGACGCGCCCTAAAACTAGCAAAGGCAAAAAGAATAGTAGTACCTTATTAGGAATAAGCATATACGCAAAATCCGATACAACAATAATGACTAATAATGAAATAAATAATAGTGCTACGAAAAATTCTGCACTAAAGCCTAATTTCCAATAAGCAAAGGCAAATAATACGCCTGTTATAAGTTCCATCAATGGATAAATCCAAGAAATTTTTTGCCCACAGCTACGGCATTTTCCTCCTAAAAATACATAAGACAAAACAGGCACCAAATCAAGCGCCGTCAACTGTCTCTTACAAGAAGTGCAATGCGAGGGTGGACGCACAATGGACTCCTTCAAGGGCACACGTAAGCCAACTACATTAAAAAACGAGCCTAAAACGAGCCCAAATATGAAAACAGTAATTGTATAAGCAATCTCCATTTTTATGTCCTCCTATACTAATAGACGCCCATACATTTGAAGTATGCGCGCCATCTAATTTACAGTTGTCCTTCATAATAGAACGTCGTTACTTGTATGGTTGATTTTAAGGTTGTATCTGCATCCTCCTGGAATTTTGCTTCCTCTCCAGTTGATGTGAAATCGATTGCATCAATTTTCATGACACGATCAATTTTTTCAATCTCTTTTATAAACTCAACCATTGCTTTATTGTCTAATGCGTCAACATCAACATTAAATGTTACTAGTTTTAATTCTTTTGGTAAGGAGTCTTTAGTGAAAGTTGCAGTTGGTATTTTATCTTTCGTTTCAGGCGTTTCATCATTTTTAGCAACAGCTTGTTCCTCAGCTTCATTTGCAGGTTGCTTTGGTTCAGCCTGTTCCTCAGAATTTGTCGAGTTGGGATCTGTCATAGTAGAATCCATTACGAGCGAATCATAATTATTAAAGTCCATAGCTTCTACCCGTGTTCCCGTCACCGCTTCAATCTCTTCAATATTTCGAATTACCTCTTCAATAGCTCGAGTTTGAGGTACCTTTTTACGCAATGTTAAATTACTTGTACTAGCTGATTTGCCATTCTCTTCAATTAAAGCAATTTGCTTCTGAATTGTAGACATTTCTTGTTGAAGGGAGTTAATTGAATTTTCCTTCGCATCTACTTCTTCTAATTTAGGTGTTACTATATAGTAATATAGCGCAAATAAAATGGCTGCAATGAAAGCTGTTAAGATAAGAATCGTTGAATTTTTACTACTAGTCATGATTCTCTACCTCCAGCGAGAAATTTAAAATCAATTCCTAATAAAATAGTTGCCGAATAACGTGGCACTTCCTTAAACTTGTTCTTCGCACTTTCTTCCTCTTGATTTCCTATAGATACATCAAAATTAGCAATAGTATCAACCTGTATATCATTGAAATAGGGACTTGCCGTTAGCTTTTCTAAATAAGATGATATGGCTGACATTGTTTCAAAATCAGCCGTAACTTCAACATTTTTTTCACCAAATACATAATCCCTTAAATACGTTTGCTCCGGTAACAATACTTGGGTTTCATCCATTAAGGGGGTCACTGGATACGAGACTTTTTCCACAAATTGTACAGATTGTTCCAATGAGCCTTTGTTCACATTTCTCTTTACATCTAACTCAGTTTGAAGTTGTTCGTGTTGGGATGAAAGCTCCACTTCCTGCGCACTTAATTTTGTAAGATCACTTTTTGCTTGGAAAAACAAGAAAACCATATATCCTACTATCATACCAATAAGAATAATAAATACTATATATATTGAAGTAGGGGTTGAATGCTTCTTTTCCAAATTCGGCAAGAGGTTAATTTCTGGTACCATTAGTTAACCTCCTTTAATGCAAGTCCAATTAAGCTTGCAAATTCCTCTGAAAATTGAGGGAATGATTTCTGAATGACTGAATCATTTAACATAATAATCGGTGTCGAAAAATTATTTTCTAACAAATCTTTAATCGTAGGTAGTAATGGATTATCTCCTAAAATGATAATCTCATCGACACTTTTCTCACCTTTATGTAAGGAAAACTTAAAAAAATTCATGATACGATCGATTTCAAGCATTTGATCGGTAAGTATGATACGATAATCATCTTCTGCATCTAAACGATAAGAAAAACTAAACTCCTCAATCTCTTCAAACTTCCATTCCGATAAATCTGTATCAAATGATTGATACCGTAAAAATTCAAGCTGACCATATGAAAAAATACTAATCGACAATTCATTGATGGACCAATCCGCTATTAAATAAGTTCGATTATCCTTTATTAACTGCAAATACTCTAACAGACGAATATTACACAATGCACGGATATCTGCTACTTGCGGATCTAATGTAGCATCGAGTAAAAGTCCAATCATTTTCGTCACTTCTTCTGAAGGTGCTGCAAATAGCATGGCCTGCCCATCGCTAGGTTTTGGGTCATATACATCAATAAGAGGATCTTGGAATGGAAGATGAATGGACTGACCAAGCTCCATCTCCACATACCCTTTTAATTCATTCCACTCTATATCATCAGGATGCTCAAAGCTCTTCAACAAAACGGAAGTATCCGGTACAAAAATACGCGCATTTTGCTTTTTGCCTGCCCATTTTGCCACATTATTTTTCATTACATCAAACAATTCCATTTCATCATGAATAACAGATCCTTCAACAATTCCCTGCGCTAATGGCATTTCATAGCCTTTCCATTGCGACGGATCAGCACCTTTTGCCACAATCGCACGTAATATATAATCCTTTATTTCAATCGACACATGCGATTTTTTCTTTTTTGTAAACATGTGAAAAGATGCCTCCTTTTTGATTTTTATAACAAAAATCGAATATATTAATCTTTCATTTGAACATCCAATTCGCGAATTGGATGTTCTTTGAAAGATCAATTACTTACTCATAACTTTATTTAAAGTTTTATCAGTTATAGAAGTATCTTTGCCTGCTGTAAAACCAGTGATAGTAAATTTTTTCACATTTACAATATTTACTAATTCACCATAACTTATTCTATATTCCGATTTTGATTTATCATACGTTACTTTATCGCTATCAATTAATTTATCTTTACCCTCAAAAACGTCGGCAAGTACATCTTTTCCACAGGTAATTTCTTTAACTGTTTCACTACAAGCTCCATCAGCAATAGCAATTTTTGCACCTGAAAGTAAACCAGCAGCATCTGAAAGGATTGCTTTGTCTTTAGAATTATTAATAATATTCCCAATCGCAGGAATTGCAATAGCCGCAATAATCGCTAGAATTACGATTACTGCTAATAGCTCGATTAATGTTAAACCTTTTTGATTTTTTAACAGTTTTTTGTTCATGATTTTTTTGAACATCGTTGTTCCTCCTTATAAATTGCTATGATTAGTCCGAAAATATGTACCTCTACAACAACAACTACTACCGTCTTTTCTATACCACCCCCTTAAAAGTTAGTACGCTTACATATTTTCGTATAATGCGAACATTGGTAGGAAAATTGCTGCAACAATCACTCCTACAACCGCTGCTAAAACGAGTATCATTAATGGTTCTATGAGCGATTTTAATGTATCAACGGAGCGATCCACTTCTTCCTCATAAAAATCCGCTATCTTTTCGAGCATATAATCAAGAGAACCTGTTTTCTCTCCGATAGATGTCATTTGGGTTACTAAAGGCGGGAATAGCCAACTTTTTTCTAGTGGCTCAGACAATGTACCGCCTTTTTCTAGGTTATCTCTTGCCTCCAGTACAACCTTACCTACAACTGGATTCCCTACAACTTTCTCAACAATTGTCAGTGCATGTAGAATGGGCACCGAACTACTGAACAGAGATGATAAGGTTCTAGTCATGCGAGATATTACATTTTTTTGCATTAAAATACCAAATACAGGTAACCGTAATAATGCATAGTTCACATTGTAATGAAATTGCTTATTATTTTTATAGAAAAATCGAAATAGAAGAATCGACAATATGAGAATCCCAATTGCAATATACCAGTATGCTATTAACCAATCTGAAATACTGACAACAACAACAGTTAGCATTGGCATTTCCATGTCCATTTCATCAAAAGTAGCCATAAACGTCGGAACGATAAATATCATTAGAAACATACCTACAGCAATTGTCAGCACAGATAAAA
Organism: Lysinibacillus sp. NPDC059133; assembly: GCF_042755925.1. Classification (NCBI taxonomy): domain Bacteria; kingdom Bacillati; phylum Bacillota; class Bacilli; order Caryophanales; family Bacillaceae; genus Lysinibacillus; species Lysinibacillus sp. NPDC059133. The sequence continues at coordinate 14,427 of NZ_JBHZDH010000049.1, forward strand.
TTGCGGGATATGTTAATGCTGATTGTACTTTCTTCTTAATTTTGAATTGTTTTTCAAGTGTCCCTGCTAAACGCTCTAGCGTCTCATCGATATTCCCTGTTGCCTCACCAGAGCGCATCATATTAATAAACATTACTGGAAAAACCTTTGGATGCTTGGCGGCTGCATCTGAAAACGCTGTACCCCCACGTATATCTTCTTCTACTTGCTCTAATGCTTTTTTTAATGCTTTACTTTTCGTTTGTGTACTTAAAATATGTGTTGCCTCTACAATTGAAACGCCAGCACGGATTAGTGTTGCATATTGACGACAGTAAATAACGAAATCCTGATGCTTTACTTTACCGCCAATATTTAAGTCTTTGTGTAAAATGCTTTTAGACTCTTCCAACTCACGGGCATTAATGCCTTGCGCTCGTAATTTTTCAAGTGCCACTATTTTGTTGGTCGCGTCAATATTTCCTTTTTTGTGTGCACCTGTTTTTGTGCGTCCACTATATCGAAAAACGGTCAATTATAATCCCCCGCATTCATATATGGCCTTGCGTCTTCCAAAGAAATTTCCCCCATGGCGATTAGTTGCTGCATAGAAGATTCCAAAGTATGCATACCTAAAGCTTTACTCGTCTGCATAACAGTAGGAATTTGATGAACCTTTTCATTTCGAATTAAATTTGAAATAGATGGTGCTTGTACTAATATTTCAGTAGCAGCAATTCGCCCCTTGGCACCCTTACGTACAAATAAACGCTGTGAAATAATGCCCACTAAAACATTGGCTAGTTGCACACGAATTTGTCCCTGCTGATGTGGTGGAAAAACATCTATTATACGGTCAATCGTAGTCGGAGCACTACTTGTATGTAATGTCGCCATCACTAAATGGCCCGTTTCTGCAGCTGTGATAGCTGTTGAAATCGTTTCGTAGTCACGCATCTCGCCTACTAAAATAAGGTCAGGGTCTTGACGAAGAGCAGCACGCAAACCATTGGCAAAGCTCTGAGTATCAACCCCTACTTCACGTTGATTGATAATGGATTTTTTATGTGTATGTAAATATTCAATTGGGTCCTCAAGCGTTATAATATGCTTTGATTTTGTTTCATTAATATGATCAATCATTGCAGCAAGCGTTGTAGATTTACCAGAACCTGTTGGACCTGTTACTAAAATAAGACCCTGTGGTTTTTCTGCTAATTGATACAGTATCTGTGGCATATTTAACGATTCAATGGAAGGAATTTTTGCTTCAATCAAACGGGCAGCTATTGTCACTTCATGTCGTTGATGATAAGCATTTACACGAAAGCGACATTTCCCAGGCAATGAATAGTTAAAATCAGTTTCCCCTTTATCTTGAAATTCTTGTAATTTATGCTCAGGTAAAATAGTTTTCACCATTGTCTGTAATTCTTCAGAAGTTAGGAGTTCACTCCCATACTGTTCTAGTTGTCCATGGATACGATAGACAGGTGGGATGCCCTTTGTTAAATGAAGATCAGACGCTTTTTCTTCAAATGCGCGTGTTAATAGCTCATTAATATTTCTACATGTTGTCATGAACGATTCACATCCTAATCTGCATTTGCTACACGCAATACTTCTGAAGTGGTTGTTTGTCCTTCTACTACTTTTAACAACCCATCTACTAGTAATGTGTAATAGCCTTCTTGTTTCATATAATCACGCATCGCACTATCGCTACTTCGACTTAATATCATTTCTTTAATATTGCGATCGATTGGTAAAATTTCATGAATAGCCATCCGTCCACGATATCCTGTTTGATTACACGAAGGACAGCCTCTTCCACGTCTTCCATGGGTAACTCCATCAATGCCGTTATTATGCATTATTTCCAATTCATGCTTCGTAAAAGTATAGTCTTCTCCACAGTCTCGGCAAATTCGTCGTACTAAGCGCTGTGCCATAATCCCTACTAGTGAAGAGGATAACAAAAACGGTTCTATTCCCATATCCTGTAGTCGAGAAATTGACTCAACTGCACTATTTGTATGTAACGTACTTAAAACTAAATGCCCTGTTAACGAGGCACGTACTGCTATTTGCGCTGTTTCAAAATCCCTTATTTCACCTATCATTACTATATCTGGGTCTTGACGCAAAATGGAACGCAATCCAGCCGCAAATGTTAAACCTACTTCTTCTTTCACTTGAATTTGATTTATACCATCGAGCTGATATTCCACTGGATCTTCTACTGTAATGATGTTTACATCTTCTTCATTCAAGTCGCTTAAGGCCGCATATAATGTAGATGATTTCCCTGATCCTGTAGGGCCCGTTATTAGCAAAATACCATTAGGATTGTCAATCATGTTTCGGAAAAGGACTTCGTTTTGCTCTGTAAAGCCAAGCTTGTCAATAGAATTGGCTACACTACTCAAGTCCAAAATACGCATCACGACTTTTTCTCCATAAACAGTCGGAAGAGTCGAAAGTCGAATATCTACTGGCTTGAAATTAACATTCGTTTTAATACGTCCGTCTTGAGGAATTCGATTTTCCGTAATATTCAAATTACCCATAATTTTGATACGTGCTAATATTATATTTTGCATATGTTTCGGTAACGAGCGCTCGGTTCTCAATACACCGTCTACTCGATAGCGAACCCTTAAATCCGTCTCCTGTGGGTCAAAGTGGATATCGCTCGCTCGTTGGGCAACTCCGTTCGCAATGATCTGATTAACTAATCGAACAATCGGAGAATCCTCTCGTTCAATTTCCTCTTGTGTTTCAGCAACTGTCGCGCCAATGTCGAGCAATGCAGCTTCCATAGACTCTTGTAAATCATAGTATTTCGTTAGGGTACGGTATAAGTCATCCTTAGCTGCAATACTTGTTTCGATTTGGCAGCCTGTCGCCATACGTACTTCCTCAATCGCAAAATAATCCATCGGGTCAGCCATCGCGATGAAAAGTTTATTTTTTTCACGACGAATTGGAATAATATTTGTTCGTTTAGCGAGTTCAGCTGGAACAAGTTGAAGTAAGTCCGGACTTATTGAATATTGATTCAAATGAATGTGCGGGATTCCTAGCTGAAACTCTAGTACTTCGATTAACTGTTGCTCGGTTAAAATATTTTCTTTTATGAGAAAATCGCCTAATTTCTCATCTTTTGTTTTGTTAGTAAGCGCAAATTCTAATTGCACATTTGTTATTACTCCAGATTCAACAAGTAAATCACCTAAGCGCTTTCGCCCAGTTTTTACGACCATTCACGGTTGCTCCTCTCTTTATGGGCTTGTTTGTATAAAATTCCCACCTTTATCATAGTAGCCATATACAATCTCAGGATCATTTGGGTCTTTTGAAGTATTCGTATTTGCAGATGTATCTTTATTGGTTTCTGCAGCATTATTGCCGGATTTTTCATTTTCAGATTGTGTATCTGGTAACCCATCTCCGTCTAAATCCATGTTTAAATCAGGATCATTCGAGTCGATAGTTTCTATTTTTTCACTATCATTTTCTGGAACATCAGGCTGTCTTGAAGATTTCACAATGATTTTATTAACTGGTGGATAATAGTCACGGCTGACTAGTTCCTCCGTAGTGTTACCATTTTCTAAAACCGAGCGATAAACTTCGACCCTTACGCCATCTTGACCTTCTTGGAGAACCTCTTCGCTGCCTACTGGTAAGTCTTTAGAATAGCGAATTATGACCCGTGGTTGTATGATCTTATCTTTACTAACTCGAACAGAGATTTCTTTTTCTTTTTTTTGAGCTAGTAATTCCACTTTTAAAGAATCACCTTCTACTGTGAGTTTTAACTTATTCGATTGATCAGAACGGTTTATAAATTGAAAATCTTTATCTAACGCACGATTTACCCTCGCATCCAAACCTTGCTGTAAATAATTTGGCTTCTCTTCTTGGGAATGTCTCTCTGAAATCTCATAATCGGTTTGAAGAGCAGCATGATAAAGCATGGAGGCTACGAAATTAATGGCTTCACTATTTGCTTCGTCATATTTTTCTTCTATCGTTGTTAAATAAGAAAACGGCACTTCCGGTAAAATAATAGAATCATTTAGCGTATTCGTTAATTTATCAACACCTATTGCATTTGTAGGTATTTTCTCAATCGATAGAGCCAAACGCTCCGCTTCTATTAAATGAGTATCTGCAACTGTTGCAGTGATTTTATGACTTTTTAAAGAGGAAACTTGAGTGATAATCGCATTCAAGGTCGCTTCAACCTCCCATACACCAGTAGCCTCAAGCTGCTTCTTCACCTGATGATCTACTTCCACATGTAAGGGTATATGTACCGCTTGTCCTTGCTCCCAAAAAGCAAACCAAGACTTGTCTGTTAAACTATGATATTCAGCCATAGAACTCTCTACATCAAATACAAACAATTTTGGATCCAGTGAAATCGTAATATTGGCCCCTTCTACGCTAACAGGAGTGTCTTGCCAAGTATGAATGGCATCTTGTAAAGCATTTTCAATATCACCATCCTCTAAATCCTTCACTGCTATCCCACCGATTGTAGATTCATCACCTCTAGCCAGTGCTCGATCTACGATTATATTAGGTACCCAAACTGTTAATAAGATGATTAGAACAGCTACCATTGCGCCTAACTTCAAGTATAATTTCATAGCCCCATCACCTTTACAAATATAGTCAAAAAACAAATGTCTATTTACTCACATATTACAATTACTTTTTATCCATGCTTTCACAATACAACACAAATTACATTTTAAAATGAGTCTTACGTCCCGAAAATAGTTAAAATTTAGTGAACTTGCATTTTATAAGTATGAAATTGTAATCACTATTGAAATGTTGTTAATGTGTTTTATGGACTATAAAATCAGGGTATATATCCTTACGCAACTTTCGATACACGCTTTTTGAATCAGCCATTCTAGACAGAAAAGACTATTAAGTTTGGGTATCAAAGATAAATCATTAGAATGGTTGCAGTTGAATTCAAATAGTAAACCCTTTCTATTTTCAACAAGAGATAGTACTACACTTAATATGCTTAAAAGCTTTTTCTATTCAAAACAAAACATAATTATGACGGCATTTCTGCAAACGAACAATTCTAACTGCAGTCCGTGGTAATAGCCTAAATTATATTCATAAAAGTTTTAACCAAAATTAAAATAAGGGTTATTTAGAAAATCTGATTTGATTACAGACTCTCTAAATAACCCTTTTCTATTACTTTCTCAATACCGCCTCACTAGTATGAACCCCATTCCACTAATCGTCATAGGCAGCATTGCTCTATAAACTTCTCTAAAGCTAATTATTTAGTTGTAGAAATAATGTCATTACTAAGAAGACAAACTTAGTATAATATTGTATAAAAGTCAGAAATCGGATTCTAAACAGCGTTATACAACGCCTTTACTTACAATAGCTCAAATTCGTCCTTGATAGATGAGATAAATATGCCTATTCATGCTCCGTGATATTTATTCTACTTCAAGCATACTATTAGAAATTGTTAAATTATCATTTTCTTCAAATACTAAACCACCATTTGATATTGTATCTTCAATCATTTTTTGTTTGTAAGTAACAGTTGAACCTCCACTGGTATTTACTGTATAAGCCATTATTCCTCCTATAACTTCTCCTGATCCTTTCATTGTGACTTTTGCGTCGGGTGCATAAATATATAAGCCGTGATTATACGCTCCTCCTTCTACAGTGATATTTGATCCACCTGCATACAGATTCCCTTGCACGCTACCAGAACCATTTATGTTTATATCGGCCGACTTAGCATATATGGAGCCTTTTGTTTTTGTATCACCAGTAAAATCCATTAACGAAGTACCTGTATAATATACACTTAACTGCCCTATGTCTCCTGTATTATTCATACTCGAACTTCCCTTTAAATTAAAAGCATTCTTAATATACAAAGTTAATCTACCACTTCCCGTAATATTTAAATGCCCTTGAAAGAAGTCAAAGTTATCTATATATAAATTTTTGTCTGAATTACCTACATCTATAGTTAACTTTCTGTCCGAAGAAACCGAAAGCGTTTTCAAGTACATATCTTGAGTAAGCGGGAGAGTACCACTAAAGTTTTGATACCCATTTATGTTTCCATTTTCTCCACCATCAATCATAATTGAGTTATCATCTAATGAGAGTTGAGTTTGCATTCCATCGATGGTAACTTGTACTGAATTTGTATATGGTTTTGTGCTTAAACTAGTAAATTCATTATCCGGGAAAGGTGGTAATACATCCTTTGGAAATGCAATATTCCCTATAATCTCATTCGTAACATTCATCCAGTCCAGCTTTGAAAACTTATCTGGAGTTGTTCCAATCTTACCAGTAATTTTAGTACTATCTTGTGTAATACTAATTTTTCCACTGTCAGAAACAACATCCCCATTAAGTTTACCGCCTCCAAGTTCGATGTCTTTTATAGCGTGGATAGCAGCGGAATTCGAAAAACCAGAACCCGTTCCGCTTCCTAAATTGATTGTAATTGTCTGTGCTACGGTTCTCGTTTTCTTTCCAATAGTACCAACGGACGTTATTTTATATTGCAACGGCTCTGTGTTTTCTTGTATAACTTTTACATTTGCAATAGGGTTTTCATTAAATTGTTCATCAAAAGTCACTGTATCATTATATGCTGATTGATTCTTTTCAAAGATTTTTTCTAAGCTACTTTCAAATGCATCTATAAAATCTAACTTAAATCTTTCCGGTTTTCTTTTATAAAGAGGTAGCTTATTGAATTTTTTTCTGTTTTCATCGTATGTAATTTTAACTAATTGTTCTACTTTACTTTTCGTACTGTTTAACCCTCCTTCTGCAATGTAAAATACAGATTGGTCATCTCGCTCATTAGCAGACGTCTTTAATGAATTAGCAGTAAGTGTTAAAAGCGTAATTCCAAGAACTGAGATAAAAGCGATTGTCAAAATTACTAAAAGTAACGAATAGCCATTTTCTTGTTTTAAATTCTTAAACATCTAGCTGCCTCCCCTAAAATAGATAGTTGATGAAAAAGGCTTACTATTTGGCGTTGTAATATCAATAATTACATGACTCCGTTTATCTTCAATGTTAAAATCAAGCACATTTGCTGCAATCATTTCATCATTTCTCGTAATCGTCCGATCCTTTTCGTGATAGACATAAGTATATTTTTGATTATTTTGATTACTTATTAATGTATATTCTGTATACTCATCTAGAGCTTTTTTATGAATTTCCGTAGATTTACGTGTATCTTTAGTAACGACTTTCAAAATATAGGTTGTGTCAGATAATTGAATAGTCGATTCCATTTGTTTATCACTTGTAGTCTTACTGTTCATTAAGATAGACATAACAACAAGAGATACGAGCGTAGCTATTACAGTAACAGCCAAAACTTCTAGTAAGGTTACGCCTCTCTCATTATGAAATCTAGACATACGAATCACCTCTTTTCTTATAAACTAAAGATATTTTGCACTTTCGCTTTTAATATCTCCGCTCTTGAATCATAAACTTCAATAGTAATCCTAATGGTATTATCATGCGACATATTTTCAGCATTCACTATTATGATTTCCTTATTTTTAGCATTAGAGGGTGTCACTTTATACTGAGTGATATTACCGATTGAATTCACTTCATCCTTTTCAGCTAGGTACGGAAAATTAGATTCCCAAGTTTCGATTGTGGTGGATTTAAAGTAGTTATACATTTTCTCCATTTCCTTTTGCGCTAAATAGGTAGCATCAATAATTTGTTCAGAGCTTTTCCCTGTTTTATTCGATTGAATGAGTAAGCCGAAAAAGGATAATAAGATGATAGTTATGATTACTAAAGAAGCAACAACCTCAATTAAAGAGAACCCCCCTTGACTGTTAAATAATTTTCTGTTTTTACGTTGCATTTTCTCCCTCCTTATGCTGATCATACTTTTTAGTAAGTAAGTTAAAAAATATATTAGTCTTAAAAACTAAAACAATAGTACTTATAGTAACTATAATTCCCCATTCATCGATTCTTTTCTGTGCTAATTATACTATTTCATATGTAAACAGCATTTACAATACCGCTTCTCCCCATGAATTTGTATTTATTTTTAAATTTTCCCATCCCTAAAAGATGTAAAGCGAACTACGTTTAAGTTACCATAAAATATAAAAAACCGTTTACCAAAAATAAAGGTAAACGGCTTTAATGTTGTTTTATTGAAATACTATACTTTAGATTTATATTATTTATCTCCGTAACAACCTACCCGACAACAACATCCCAATCCCACCTATCGAAATAAACAGGACAGCTCGTATTAATAAGTCTAGAGCTGATAAATCAAAGAATATAAGCTTAATAAACGCTATCACTAAGATAACAAAACCTGTTAGGCGTAATGTTCGTAAGTTACGCACCGTGCTAAGCCATAGTGAAATACTGGCTGTCAGGAATAATGTAATCGTTGAAAAAGCAATGCTTAGTTTCCAATCAAGCAACATATTATAGGAAAGTTGGTATATGAGGCCCCAAATGGATATCATCGTCAGCACAACGCCAGCACTTACAATCAGGTCCAAAAGTTTCTCTATTTGCTCTTGATAGATTTGATAAATGCGCCCCTTCATCAATAAATCAATCATAATTGCTACGATTACAGCAATATACACGATTCTTGTTACTATATTTAGCCACTCGACACCCTGCATATTGTACGGAATAATTTCAAGTATTACTGTGAAGAAAACGAAAAATACACTAAGGACTGGCGTTAATGCACGCCCTTTGTATTTTGTTGGTACTAAAAGTGATCCCGTGAAAAGTAAAGCGAGGATCATATACGTTAGATGTGGGATATTACCAGCACCTGCAAAGTAAATTCCATCCAGCTTTCCGATATAGGATAAGAAATAACCAGCCGTAATAACTGCTACAATATCAACCATAAACATTTCCTTCATAAACTTTTCAAAGGATGTCAGTGTCTCTTTTGGACGTCTCGCATATACATAAATAATTAGGAGATATATTCCCGGCATGATCAAGCTAACGTGATCTATGCTGAAGAATGGTGTCGGCTCATGAATAATAAAATTTAAAGCGAGTGTAATTGTAAATGAAAATGAGCCGACAACCTTCATCATACTTGCTCGTAATCGTAAACTCATCATAACGCCTGCAAAGGTGATGAACGGGATGAGCAATTGATCTACTCCCCCTGGTAAATTCATAACTAGTAGCGTATTACATAGTGTAATAAATGCGAGTGTTACGGCACTATCAAATGCCTCCTGCCATTTTTGCTTATAGCCATAACCCGCTAAAGCCGCAAACAAGCTGACTACTATGAGTAAAAGTGCTTCGCTATATTCAATTGGTCTAATAATAAAGTTCAAGAGCAATAAACTAAAGGCTCCTAGACTGAATTGGAGTCCGACATGAATATATTTCAATTTAGACTCTGCATTATATAAACGGCACCAACTCGTGTAAAAAATAGTTAGAACAACAAGGAAACCTATGGCAAAAACAACTCGATTGTCATGGTTCATAAACGCTATAATACTGACAGCTAGCACCGAGAAAAAGGTTGCTATATAAAGTGCCAATTTCTGCTTGTGTTGATGAATGACAAATTGTAGCATCATAAATAGTACAACCACATAGATTAAGATAATAACAGGACTAAATTCCATATATTCCAGTAAATATGGTAGTAATAATGAAGTAAACGCTACAAATATTGTTAGTACTTCGTTTTTCTTTACATAGCTAATAACAATACCGTAGCCGATATAAACAACGGCAATGACAAGTGCCATCGTTAAACCTAGGATTTCATACAATATCGCACTTGCGGCTGTTGTTAATATCCCAACAATAAACGCCCCGCCATATAAAGAAATTGTTATGGCCGATGACCCTATTTTTTTACGCTCCAACACATAAGCTATCGCTGCTAGGGCAAGCGATAATGCGTAGGCGAGGATAATTTTAACCATGTCTGATAAATAGCCATAATCACTCACGAGCTTAAGACCCCAAAGCACCCCCATCACTAAAATGACCATAAATAATTTTGGCAGTGCCCACATAATATGCTCTTCCAATGTTCGCTGTGGCTGCACCTTTTTTTCTGGATTTGTCATTATTTTTGGCTTTGGTTCCAAGTTTGAATTTGGCTTAAGGTTTTGCGCTGGTTTTGGTGCAAATTGATCAACCATGGATTTCTTGGCACTCATGGCACTTGTTTTTTCAACAGGTTGCTGACGCTTTAAGCCATCTAATTCATGCCGTAAATCCTTCATTTCCTGCTCGAGCTTGGCAATCCTCTGCTCCATTTCAAGCGACATTCAATCATCCTCCCTACTTTATCAATTTTTTATCATTGTAACACAATTATCCAAAATGTAAAATTACACTTTTGATTTATTTTTACTCCCCTGTTTATCTAGGTCTTCGATACATTAAAGCACGTTGACTATCACTGGTTCCCCGCGTTGTTGGATCTACAACAACTCCTAATAAAACGAAAATTGATAATACGATATTTAAGATGGTCATTGCCTGATCACTCATTGCACTCGTTAAATCGTAGCCAAAAATAGCTGCTACTTGTTGTGCGAGTAATAAAATCAACGAAAATAGCGCAAGTAAAAATGGTTTATGCTGAAAACGGATCATCCAGTTAATTCTCATAACCGCTCACCTCCCCCCTTCTCATCCATAGTATATGCATCGCCGTAACGTGGCACATATGCAAAAATGGAGCTATAAACGTGGAATAAGAGGGATTTTTTTAAGAGAGTTCCATTAACTTCCGTAGAAGAATTATGCGCATCTCTCCCATCAAGTTATTAATAAAATAACCAAACCTATATATCAATTTTATTTTACTACGAAGGTTTTACTCATAAAAAAGTTAGGGTGCATCTCGTTGATGGATGCCTTCAAACATGTGTGAATGTGGGGGATTGAAATGGTATATGAGTAGAATGTTTTGAGCGCGATAAATACTATTTGCGGCAACCCATTGACAATATTCAACGATTAAATATGCATTACAAAGCAAGGAAGCCAGCCGACAAATAGTAAACGAACAAGATTTTCGTTCTCTACAATAAAATTAACATTCAGTTTTATTTAGGAGACACCAAAATCACATCAATTTAGACATGACCGCTTATTATTTCAATAACTTTCTGAAGCCAAAATCATTAATTTAGTAAGTCAATATTCATTCGGGATATTTTTGATTCATTGACTTGTTCAAGAATATATAGTCCCATATACAGCACAAATACCTTCAACCTTTCTTCAAGTTCTTACACTATTTCTATTATAAAAATCATTTCGTTTTTACCTTATCAAAAAGCCATCTCAGTACTGAGATGGCTTTTTGATGTTGAAAATCTATTATGTTAATGAAATAAACTTCAGGGGGCATCAGATGAGCCGCTTCGCTCCAGGGTCTCATCTGTGACTAATCCCCAAGAAATCTAAAACTGAAATTGTTCCGATAAAACGAGAAAATATTCCGATAAAAGCTAAAATTGTTCCGATAAAATAAGATTTTGTTCCGATAAATATTCAAAGTATTCATATAAAAATGAATTCATCACAATAACGTGGAATTTTTCATCACTTCGAACACCTCAATAATGAGATGGCTCTAAGCCTTTACGTTTATCAAATTTTCGCGCAACGAAAACTAACCCATAAACAAGTGGTGTTGCAGCAATGGACGCCAAAAATTTAAATATATACTGTGTAATAAATAATGTCAGTAACACCTTAATTGGCATTATTCCATAAAAGGCTATCGATATAAATAATGCCGTATCGATGAGTTGGCTTAGCATCGTAGACACATTGTTTCGAAGCCAAAGCTTTCCGCTACCATGCTTTTCTTTAAATTTACTAAATATGACTACATCCAAATTAACGCTGACCGAATAGGCTACAAGGCTTGCAATAATGACACGCATACTCCCGCCGAGAATTGTCTCAAACTCCTGCTGATGAACAAAGGCTTGTGCAGGTGGTAGTTCGATGGCAATAGCGATGAAGCATGCCGCAAACACTTGTGCAATAAGCCCTGTTCGGACCGTGCGCCCACCCGCTTCCTTACCATATACCTCGCAAATTACATCAATAAGCGGATACGTGAAAATGATTAAAATCGCCGCGGCCGGAAGCATCATCCATTCGCCTATACTAAACACTTTAACAGCTAAAACATTAGCTAAAATTAAAAAGCCTACAAACAATCCATTTAAATAGTAAAGCATCAGCGATTATCTACCTTTTCCGGATACATATCGTGATTCATCAAACGATGCTCCGCCATTTTTTCATATTTTGTGCCCGGGCGACCATAGTTACACCAAGGATCAATGGACAAGCCACCACGCGGCGTAAACTTGCCCCACACTTCAATATAACGAGGCTCGATCAGTTTAATTAAATCATTCATGATGATGTTAACACAATCTTCATGAAAGTCCCCATGGTTACGGAAGCTAAATAAATAGAGCTTTAATGATTTACTCTCGACTAGCTTTTTATCTGGAATAAAAGATATATACATTGTTGCGAAGTCAGGTTGCCCTGTCATCGGACATAGGCTCGTGAATTCCGGACAATTAAATTTCACAAAAAAATCGTTTTTCGTATGCAAATTATCGACCGCTTCAAGTATTTCCGGTGAGTATTCAAATAAATACTTTGTATTTTGGTTGCCAAGGAGTGTTAAATCCTGTAAGCCTTGTTCTTCATTTCTTCCTGCCATAAAAATGCCTCCTCAAGTTGTGAGAAGTTCATTATGCGTGAATCCTAATAAAAAAAATCGCCATATCCGCATTTTGGGATATGGCGTAGATGACGTCATCCATAGTTTTTTATAGAGGGTATGCGCTATGAACCTCTTTCTTATTCGCTAGTTATATTAACTTAAAGAATGCATTCAGTCAACTAATTTTTTCATAATATGGGATTGACAAAAATATCCTAACGTTATATAGTTAGTTACACAAGTAATTAACCAATCAACACAAGGAGGTGGATTGTGATTCACTCTTTAAACAATGAAAAGCCCATTTTCCAACAAATTCGCGAACGAATAGAAGATGGAATTTTAGATGGACACCTACAAGTCGAAGATCGCATTCCATCCACAAATGAATTTGCAAAGGAATATCAAATTAATCCTGCAACAGCCGGAAAGGGCGTGAATGAATTAGTGGACAAAGGCGTAATTTATAAAAAACGCGGCGTCGGCATGTTTGTTAGTACTGACGCTCGTGAGATATTAATTGCGGAGCGTAAGGAAAATTTTTTCAAGCAACATATTGAGCCATTGAAAAAAGAAGCAATAAGATTAGGTATTTCGGATGAAGAATTACAAAATATGTTTCAAAGGAGTTAACCTATGAAAATTGAAGTGAAAAATGTTAGTAAATCATATAAACATAAGGAAGCTTTAAAAAATATCTCTTTTACAATTGAAGGACCAAAAATTATTGGATTTTTGGGCCATAACGGCGCTGGTAAAACAACATTCTTAAATTTATTATCAGGGCTTATTGCTTCAACTAATGGGAACATCTCTGTCAATGGAGAAAATGTTTTCAATGTACCTTTAACTCTGCGTGATATTTGTTTTGTTGCAGAGAGTGGAAATTTTCAAGAGGAAATGACTATTGCACAAACGTTAAAGGCGAATAGCTACTTTTATCCAAAATGGGATGGGAATCTAGCAATGGAGCTACTAGAAGTTTTTGCTCTAAATCCAAAAGATAAGGTTCGCAGTTTATCAAAAGGAATGGTGTCTGCGTTAGGCATTATTACAGGTTTTGCGAGTAACGCAGGGATTACAATCTTTGATGAACCTTATATCGGACTTGATGTAGCTGGCCGAAATACTTTTTATGATTTATTGATTGAACAACAAACTGAAAATCCAAGACTTTTTATTTTATCTACACATTTAATTGATGAGGCAAGTGAGCTATTTGAAGAAATACTTATTTTACACGAAGGACAATTACTACTTCAGAAAACAGCGGAGGAATGGCATGAGCATATTGTTGCAGTAAAAGGTAGTTCTTCTGATGTTGAGCAAGCAATTAATGGTCTAGAGGTTATTTACAAACATACATTTATGAATGAAAAAACAGCCATTATCTACTCCAATGGTCGATGCATCGATGGGGAAAAAATTAGCACTGAACGTGTTTCACTACAAGATCTGTTAGTGTATTTGAGTAAACAGCAGAAAGCGAGGTCAACTAAATGAACACTGTAAAAGGTAGTTTTTATGTACTTTTTCAAAGCTATAAAAAAAGAAATATAATTTTTTGGTGCAATTTATTTTTCATTATTGGATTTACCTTTTTCATAAATGCCTTTTTTAAACTAGATAATTATTATTTCGCTTTCTCGATTTCTTTCCCTGTTTATTTTTTCTACTGTATAATGGCAACAAAGTTACTAAATATAACGTTACCTTATTTTCTAAAGCTTGGTTTAAGTCGAATGCAATATACGTTCAACATAGGAATATTTTTCATTTTATGGAGTTTAACAGGCGCTTTTATTATTACTTGTACACATAAAATAGCTGCTTACTTTTCTAATCTATTAAATGTAAAAGATATTTACACTCTCCATCCTATTTTTTTATTTGACCATTCCCCTTCTTTTTTACAAATGATGGCATTCGACACTGCATTACTGCTGTTCCTCCTAATCTCAGGCCTTTTATTGAATGTTGTCTTTTATCGATTAGGAACTATTGGCGGTTACATTTTTATAGGGTTACTCGGCTTAATTCCGATTGTTACAATCATTTTCAAGTGGTATTCTCCTTTGTTTGACCTACTATCAAATATATCTAGCATTGCTCTATTAAGTGGTTTATTAGTTTTTAGTGCATTACTCTACTCTATCATAACAATGGCGATTCGAAATGCTTCTGTCAATGCAGCATAATTCTAGAGGCTTTTCGGAATGCTTTCAAAAAGAAAATGATGCCAAGCCCACATTAAAGGTCTTGGCATTTTTTATATTAACCCCGTTCATCCTCTTGCGTTGTATAGTCAATGGAATTGGCAATGTCAACTAACACTTCAGGTGTCACCTTATTTGAAACCCTTTTATCAACCCATAGCATATATTGCCAATCTTCTCTTTCAAAAGTAAGTACATTGAAACCTGAAATTTCCATATAGATTGAAGTCGTTCCATTTTTCAACTTAAATGTCTTTACTATATTTTCCCTTTTAGAAGGTAACTTAAACTCAATAGGCCGAACTGTGATTTTATAATGATGCTCTGGAAGCTGATGATTAATAAATGTAACTTCAAAAAAATCGTTCGTGTCACCATCAAGATCATTAAACCGACCAAAATGATGTGTAAAACTAATAGGAGGTACTCGAAGTGGTAGCTTTAGTCCTTGATGAAAGTGCCGTTCAAAATCGGAGGCAGCTGCTTCAACCGTTTTATAGCCTATCTCAGGATAAACTTCTTCATAAGGACTGAGCGAATCATTGATATAGGCATCACTTGGTTGAGAAAATAACAAATAACAGGAACTTAAGCAGAGAGAAAAAATTTTGTCCATTTTGTCACCTCGGTATCACTTTAAACGTAGTTTTTCCCAACTCCACGAATTTATGTGCAAGTTGTATTTTGTTCACTGTTATTTATTCTTTTTGTAGATATTCTCCTTTTTCGCGCGCACTTTACTATAGAAAAAAGCAATTGTTCGCGTTAGTAAAATTCGAACAATTGCCTTTTTAGTCTAAAAGAGTATATGTGCAACTAATGCTGCGATTGGTAGTGAAATAATCGTACGTATTAAGAAAATAACAACTAGATCTAAAAATTTCAGTGGAATTTTTGTACCTAAAATAAGGCCGCCAACTTCAGACATATAAATAAGTTGTGTCACAGAAACGACAGCAATCACAAATCGAGTAGAGTCAGCCTCAATTCCTGCTCCTAAAATTGAAGGTAAGAACATGTCAGCAAAGCCAACAACCATCGTTTGTGCTGCCTCAGCTGCTTCTGGTAAACCAAGTACTGTTAAAATAGGTTCAAACGGCTTTCCTAAAAATGCAAAAATATTGGTGAATTCAGCAAGCATTAGAGCAACCGTACCAAATGCCATAACAATCGGTGCTACACCAACCCATAAATCCAAGACATTTCTAGTTCCATCTTTCAAAAATTGGCGTGGGTCACGATTGGCGTGCGCAACGGCTAAAGCATTTTCTAAGCCATGAGACACAGAATTATAGCCTTCTGGTAACTCTTCACGTGATAAATCAACTGGTGTACCGTCGATATAAGTATCTTCTTTGTTAGCAAGCGGAAAAATTCGCGGCATAACGATCGCTAACACAAGACCGCAAAGTACAACCGTTAAATAGTATGGAATAAAATAGCGTGACAAATGCACTGTATCTAATACTACGATACAGAATGTGATAGATACTACAGAGAAGCTCGTTGCAATAATGGCTGACTCTTTTTTCGTATAGTTCCCCAATTCATATTGCTTACTCGTCATCAGAACACCAATTGTTCCATCACCAACCCACGAAGTAAGTGCATCAACCGATGAACGACCTGGGCTTTTAAAGAGAGGACGCATGATTTTCACCATCATCGTTCCAAAAAATTCAAGCAAGCCGAAGTTTGTTAAAAACGGTAATAGTAGGCCTGCAAATAAGAAAATCGTAAATAAAAATGTTACTAAACCACCGTCTGGATTCATCAATAATCCACCCGTATTTTCATTATTTATCGCTGATGGTCCAAAATCAAAGACAACCATTGAAGCAAATACTAAACCGATAACTCTTATTATTGTCCAAAACCAATTTACATAAAATAACGCATCTAAAATACTAGGCTCTTTTGCATGATTTCGAGGAATAAACTTGACAACGAGTGAACCAATTGCCGAAATCGCAAATATAATTATAGTGAAGTAACTAATAATAGGCGCAACAAAACCTGCTAATAAATTTGCTAAAATAGCTATTGGAATTTTCCATCCATCTTCCGTTAAGACTGGTGTCATAAATAATAGGACACCAATAATAGACGGAATTATGAAGAAAAAGTATGAAGAAGTAGGATATTTTTTCATCATTTAAAGCCTCATTTCTTTAGATTTTTTCGAAGTTTTATACATCATGCTTGTTAGGTACTGTAAAACCACCAAGAAATGTATATCAGTATAAAGTGTTTCATTCATCAATCTGGCATTTACGAGCAGTTAATGGAGGGTAAAATAAAAAAAACATTCCTTTAAAAAGTAATAAAGGAATGCCCAAACACTACTTTTTATAATTAACATCCGCAATGCAAAATTTCTATGCATTAAGTCTTTTAGAATAATTACTATCATTCATTTTTATGAACTTAAAAAATATCGTAAACCTACAATACATCGGTTAATTCTACAACAAAATGCATTTTTATTCAATCTAAAATTTTAATATTATTATTATTCTCTGCTAATATTATCAGCCTTTCTTCTTTGCACCATTCCCTTTCAACAAAGCTCAATTTTACAGTAGCTGAAGTCTAAAAGAAGTTGAAATTTGGCGAAACTCTCCATTAATCATACCTATTTTAATTGCCTAAGAGATTTAACCAGCCCTTAATAGGCATACAAATAGACCATACTGTCTTTCATCTCATATGTTAATTATGAACCACAACTTATCAAAACAGGAGGTTTTACCATGGATAGACGTATGCATCATATGCATCACATGCAACATATGCATCACCATCATCATGCAAAAGGTCCACATTGTTGTCCACCGATTACATGTCCAACTCAATTTGAGCCACCACATTGTTGTCCACCAGAGGATTTTGTACGCACTAACTACATCCATACAGTTGTACCACATATACAGCCAGCACATGTAACAACAGTTAATAAACATATGATTGATCATCAGTATCATTTCCCATGCACTGAGTCTGTAGTGAATGAATGTTGCGAAACTCATACACTTTGTGAAATGCCACCTGAACCTTGCCATATGCCGCATCATCACCACCACCATATGGGACATCATCACCATCACATGGACCATCATCATATGGGTCATCATCATATGGGCTATTAATAAATATGCGATGAGGTTAAAAATACCTCATCGCATATTTTTCAATAGCACTCTCTTATGAAAATGCCTATTTCTATTATTTACTATTTACGCTCATTTCATAAGAAAAACCGAGCACCTTTACTAGGTACTCGGTTAATATTTTTAATACATTTTTAAATATTGATCGCGTTCCCATTGGTGTACTGTTGTACGATACATGTCGAACTCGATTTCTTTTGCTTCTTTAAAGTTTGCATAAATATGCTCACCTAAAGCTGCTTGAGCTACTTCATCTTTAGCAAGTAATGCTAAAGCATCATCAAGTGCTGGTGGTAAGTTTGCGATACCATTCGCTTTACGCTCCTCATCAGACATCACGTAGATGTTTCGATTAATAGCAGCTGGTGGTGTTAAGTTTCGACGGATCCCTTCAAGACCAGCTTCTAAAATAACAGCCATCGCTAAATACGGATTAGCAGATGGGTCCACAGAGCGTACTTCTACACGAGTTGAAAGACCACGTGCTGATGGGATGCGGATAAGTGGTGAACGGTTTTGAGCTGACCATGCTACATAACATGGCGCTTCATAACCTGGTACAAGACGTTTATAAGAGTTAACTGTTGGATTTGTCACAGCTGTGAAGCCTTGAACGTGGCCAAGCACACCTGCCATGAATTGCATTGCTGTTTCAGAAAGGCCTAATTCAGTAGATTCATCGTAGAATGCATTCTCTTTACCTTTAAATAACGAAACATTAAAGTGCATACCAGAACCCGCTTCACCGAATAATGGCTTCGGCATGAATGTAGCATGTAGACCGTGTTTACGTGCAATTGTTTTAACAACTAATTTGAACGTTTGAATATTGTCACAAGCTGTGATTGCGTTTGCATATTTGAAGTCGATTTCATGTTGTCCAGGAGCTACCTCATGGTGAGACGCTTCAATTTCAAAGCCCATTTCTTCTAGCTCTAATACGATATCACGACGGCAGTTTTCGCCAAGATCAGTTGGTGCTAAGTCGAAGTAACCACCGTGGTCGTTCACTTCTAATGTCGGTTCACCTTTTGCATCTAATTTAAATAAGAAGAATTCTGGCTCAGGTCCTAAATTGAAGCTTGAGAATCCCATATCTTCCATTTTCTTAAGGATACGTTTTAAGTTGTTTCGTGGGTCACCAGCAAATGGCTCGCCTTTAGCAGTGTATACATCACAGATGAAACGTGCTACTTTCCCTTTTTCAGAAGTCCAAGGGAACACTACGAAAGAATCTAGATCAGGATATAAATACATATCTGATTCTTCGATACGTACGAAGCCTTCAATGGATGAGCCATCAAACATCATTTTGTTTTCTAGTGCTTTGTCTAGTTGGCTTACAGGAATCTCAACGTTTTTGATTGTGCCAAGAATATCTGTAAATTGTAGACGTATAAAGCTTACGTTTTTTTCTTCGATTAGACGTTTAATGTCTTCTTTAGTGTATTTACCCACAGTTTTCCACACTCCTATAAATTGTCTAGCTTTTTATCATTACTCTACTCTATTAATAAAGAAATGAATGATGTTGCTTTTTATTAATAGAATCGAGATAAATCCCCACGTCGGATGGATGATTTTTGCATGCGCTGCGCTTGACGCACTTCTTCACGCATGATGTGACGTAATTCTGAGTCACTTAAATCACGTTCTTCTGTTGAAACAGGTTCATTCTTTTTAGCGAACAGCTTTTTAATTTTCGCCATGTTCATACCCTGATCCAAATAATCTTTAATTTCCAGCAGTGTATCGACGTCATTTAATGAAAACATTCGACGGTTGCCTTCTGTTCGGTGCGGCTCAATTAAATGGTGTTCTTCATAATAACGAATCTGACGTGCCGAAAGCTCTGTCAATTGCATTACGATATTCATAGATAATAACGGCATAGTTCGTCTAATTTCACGACTCATTTAAGTCCCCTCCAATACCTGCTAATAATATAACGAAAAATTTACACTGTCAACCGTTCATGTAAGGTTTCCTGACATGGATTAAAATATTTTTTTGAAATGATGAAAAATTGTAAAAAACTAAACTTAATATCCTAACGTGGGGTTGATTTCCGTCCCGGCTTGGCGCTTTGTTGCTGACGCTTCGCTTTCGCACAGATAAAACATTTGCCGCTGACGCTTCGCTTTCGCGCAGAGCAGAGCTTCCTGGGGGCGTCCGATGAGCCGCTTCACTCCAATCAACTAATATAAATGGAATACACTTTAACAAATGTCATCTTCAACTTTTCATCCATAAGAAAAAAACTATTCAAAATGGAAGTTTTGAATAGTTTTTCGTTACTTATTTTTGGATTTTCTGAACAGCACTACAAATTGCAAATTTTACGTGCTCGTATGTTAACCCACCTTGAATAAATGCTGTAAATGGCGGACGAATAGGACCGTCTGCTGTAAGCTCAATGCTTGAACCTTGAATGAAAGTTCCAGCTGCCATGATGACATCATCTTCATAGCCAGGCATATACGCTGGCTCTGGTGCATAATGCGCATTAATAGGTGAGTTCGCTTGAATTTCACGGCAAAAAGCAATCATTTGTTCTACCGTTTGGAAAGAAACCGATTGAATTAAATCTGTACGATTAGCATCATACCTTGGTGATGTATTCATGCCTATTTCTCCTAGCATACCAGCCGTGAAAATGGCACCTTTTAATGCTTGAGATACAACATGTGGAGCAAGGAAAAATCCTTGATAGAAATCACTAAGCGTATTTAATGTTGCTCCTGCTTCAGCACCAATACCTGGTGATGTCATACGATAAGCACATTTCTCTACTAAATCTGCACGACCCGCAATATAACCACCAATTTTTGCTAAGCCTCCACCAGGATTTTTAATGAGCGAGCCTGCTATTAAATCAGCCCCAACCTCTGTTGGTTCCTGTGCCTCAACAAATTCTCCGTAGCAATTATCGACGAAAATAACTGCATTCGGTGCTAATCCACGGATCTTTGCACACATTTCTGCAATTTGCGAAATGGTAAAGGATGGGCGTGTTGCATAGCCCTTCGAACGTTGGATAGCAATCATTTTTGTGTTTGCTGTAATTGCAGCTGCAACACCTTCCCAATCGATCTCTTGATTATCGATTAAATCCACATGGCTATAACCGATTTTATAATCTTTTAACGAGCCAGTATCCTTATCGCCACCATCGACTATTGATTGCAATGTATCATACGGCTGCCCGGAAATATAAAGTAATTCATCACCAGGACGTAGCACTCCGAATAAGCTAAGTGTGATTGCATGTGTACCAGAAATAATTTGCGGACGTACAATAGCAGCCTCCGCTCCAAAGACCTCTGCATAAACACGTTCTAGATTGTCACGCCCTTCATCATCATAGCCATAACCATTAGACGGGTGCAGATGATAATCACTAACTTGATGCTTACGGAACGCAGCAAGCACTTTTTGTTGATTGAAGAACGCCATGTCTTCTACCTTTGCATGAAAAGGGCGTACCTTTTCTTCTATTTTAGCAGCTAATGCTAGTGTTTCTTCTGATAAATTCGTTGTAAAAGTCATTATGTTCTTCTCCATTTCACATTTGTTCAAATCTTATCTTAACAATTTGTGAGCTTGCCTGCAAAATTTGCTTGTGTTTCTAATTGCATTTTGGCGCTAAGCTAAATTACAAACTACATCTATTTTTTCTGCTATAATAAGATATTTAATTAGGTATGTTGATTAACCATTTTTATACATCCGAATTAATTCAAAGAGGCTGATTTCCGCTACGGGCTACTCGCTTTCCTGCGGGCGAGCGTCGAGTAGCCCTACGCTACAATCAGTTAAAATAGGAATATAATAGCAAAATAGAAACAAAAAAATCCTTTATCGCTCAATAATAAACCTATTTTTTCCTGATCAATACTCTTGATATTTAATATCTGATAATTCTAAATCATAAGTCGATGATTTCCTTTGTAAATACTCTTAGATACAAAAAAGGAGACTTTAATGATTCCTAGTATGGAATCTAATTTAAAACTACATGAAATGATTTATTCACTTAAGGGGTGAAAGGGTTGGCTTGGGAGGTTTTTAGTATCATTGGAACAATTGCCTTTGCTATTTCCGGGGCAATAATTGCAATGGAGGAAGAATACGATTTATTCGGTGTTTATATACTCGGTATCGTAACTGCTTTCGGCGGTGGAGCTATACGAAATCTACTCATAGGGTTACCTGTAACAACACTGTGGGGGCAGGATATGATGTTCCAAATTGCCATTGCAGCCATCACAATTTTTTTCTTATTTCCACATCGGCTTATTCAGCATTGGCATCGTTGGGGCAATTTCACTGATGCTATTGGATTATCGGCATTTGCGATTCAAGGTGCCCTTTATGCTGTGAAGCTCGACATGCCTATTAGTGCCGTTATTGTAGCTGCTGTCTTAACAGGGTCAGGTGGTGGAATTATTCGCGATTTATTAGCTAGACGACAACCATTAGTCCTCCGTGATGAAATCTATGGTGTTTGGGCAGCAATAGCCGGGCTTATCATCGGACTTCAACTTTTTACAGGGGATATCTTTTTATATGTATTATTTGGAGTGATCACAGTACTAAGAATACTTTCATACATGAAGAAATGGCGTTTACCGTTACGGAAGTTGAGTCGAGCATAGTTATACTGTTGCATAATAACAAGCCCAAATATCAGATTTGGGCTTGTTTTAAATATTTTTTCTTAAAATGTTCAATCCGCTTAATGGAATCTCCAAATTCCACTAACATCCTTCCTTTTTTTGCAGTGCGCACCTAATGAAATGGTAATAAATCACTTTTTCAATAGCATCATAGCTTCTTCTAAAGTAGTCATATTTTTCATCATAGAGCAAGCTGCGTCCAAAATAGGAAAGGCTAAAGCTGCACCAGAGCCCTCGCCCAATCGCATATTCATCTGCAACATCGGTTCAACTCCGAGCATTTCAGCAGCAATTTTTGCACCTGGTTCTTCAGAGGCATGAGATGGAATGATATAGTCTTTTACGTTTGGTTCGAGTTCGTATGCAATAAGTGCAGCAATAGTAGAAATAAAGCCATCAATAACAACTGGTTTACGATGTGCAGCTGCTGCAAGTATCACTCCAGCCATAGCGCCTATTTCTAATCCACCAACCTTTGCAAGAATATCAATAGCATCATCGCGATTTGGTTTATTTAATGCAATAGCATTGTGAATGACTTCTACTTTATGTGCTATCCCCCCTGGTCCTACTCCTGCACCAAAGCCTGTCACTTCATTTGGATGACATTCGTGAAGAACCGATAATATTGCAGCACTTGGCGTCGTATTACCAATACCCATTTCGCCTGTCCCAAGTACATTCGCCCCTTTTTTTATTTCTTCCGTAGCTACTTCAATTCCTACTTCAATAGATTGAATGGCTTCTTCCCTTGACATAGCAGGACCTTTTGCCATATTGTCCGTGCCATATTTAATTTTTTTTATGATAACACCAGCATCATGTGGAATATCCTCTTTTACACCAACGTCTACTGTGACAATTTTTGCATTTGTGATTTTTGCGATAGCACAGACACCTGTTCCTCCTCTAGGAAAATTTAATGTTTGAAAGACCGTCACATTTTGTGGATTAGGTGTTACCCCTTCATCACAAACACCATGATCTGCTGCACAGACAATTATCGTCTTATTATCAATCGCAGGAAATAGGTCTCCTGTAATTCCGGATAGTTGTACAGCAAGAGCCTCCAGTTTCCCCAAGCTTCCAGGAGGCTTGCAAAGTGCATCTATGCGTTCCCTTGCCTTCTCCATCATTTTGTGGTCAGCACTTTGAATGTTTTGAATCGTTTGTTGTAATAATTGCATGAAAATTTCCCCTTTCTTTTTTGCCCTTGTTACTCGAAGAATGATTTAGAGAAAAAAATAAAAAGCCTGTAGTTTATTCCATAACAAATAAACTACAGACTTTTCCATCGTCTATATAACGGAAGCAGATAGGCAGGTCTCCTGGCTCAATTTCAACATTTCATAGAACCTTCCCAGCGATGCTAGTGGTATTCTCTATGAAACTCCCTTTTACAGTGGTGGGACCGCTAAAGCTTTTCACTTTATTCCCTATTCTCCCGCAATGGGCACCTAATGCTTTTATGCAATTATTTTAAATTTACGGCAAAGTGGTTTTTGTGTCAATGTTTAACTTTTACGTAAACATCACTCACAAGGGCGTGTTCGACATTCGTCAAATATTCTATTAAGTCGAATGTCTGCTTAAACGCCTACAATCATTATTGCTGTAACATTAGCTTTGTTTTATCTATTTCACTCAGACATGTTGCACCGAGCAAAAGAATAGCGCCTATTATTTGTAGGCTCGTCATTTTTTCTCCTATAATCATCGTCGAAATCACTAATGATGTCAGTGGATCAATATAGCTTAAAATAGCTATACTTTGCCCTTTTAGATGACGCATTCCGAAAAAGAACAGATAGAAGCCGATCCCCGCGTGGACAATGCCCAATGCTATAAGTAAGCTAATTGATTTTATATCGATTTGCATGACTTGAAACCCATTTGTCCCAATAAGATAAAGAGCAAGGAATAGCGCAGCTAAAGCAAGTTGAATAATCGTATTATCAGGCTCTTTTAATCCATGAATATACTTATTGGTAAATGTAACTATTGTATAGAAACAAGCTGCAATAAGCCCATATACAATACCGATATAATGTTCGCTCGTTTCGGTAATTTGACTTTGAACGATAAAATACAGTCCTACAAGAGCAACACAAACGTAAAAAATTTTTCTTACTACTATTTTCTCTTTCAAAACTATAGGTGATAAACAAATCACTAGTACTGGAGCAAAATAGTAACTTAGCGCTGCATTTGCGATGGTTGTTTCCTTGTACGCTTGGAAAAGGAAAATCCAATTACCGCATAAGGCAAAGCTCGAAAGTAACAATGGCCATTTATTTTGCAAAATAGTTGTTTTCGTAAACCTTTCTTTTTTACAAAGGAAAATCAACAGTAAAAAACAAGAGCCGATGAGACTCATCCAAAAGGCAATTTCACTCGAAGGCAACTTAATGTATTTTGCAAAAACACCGACAGCGCCAAAAATCATCATTGATAAAATAAAAGATAGTTTTCCGCTCATTTCTAATTCCTACTTTCTACATGTATATAGTCTTCGATATACAGTAGAATCTATTGAGAATTAGCAAGCTTTTATTGAATGCCTTAACAGTCGATTCTACTGTAAAGACATTTTTGGGGGTGCAATCGTTTGGTACATAATTATCCCTCCTTAATAGATTTAATTGTAACACATTTCTGAATATTCACGCGTAAGAATATCAATGCTAGATGCGATCTTTTGATAAGTACCCAAAACGAAGAAAATTAAAACTGGCATGCTAGATAAGTTTTGGAGTTAATACAATGTAAGGTAGGACAAAATTAAAAAGGTAGGCGAAGAGACGATGGACACAAAAAAGCTAAGAAACGCAATTGCTGAAACATGTGAAAATTATGACAGCCTATATGCTCAGCTAGTAAAACCGATAAACCAAATATTAATCAATGTAGACGCTTCAATAAGTGAAGAGACAGCGAATAAAATCATCGAAAACTTAAAATTATTTCACAGTGGGGATAAAAACATTACTGAATGTCACTTCGATGAAAGCGAAAACTTCCTAAAGGAAGGTATTGAACTTCTTCAGAAAGGTGATCTTGCGAATGGCGCATTACAAGTTTACGGTGCCGGATTAAACTTTGCCAGTTATAATTTAAAGACTCAGGGGCTAAAAAATGATAATCCGTACAATAATTTCGAAAAAAATTTTAGCCTTATCATCAACTCACTAAAAAAATAAGCACAAAAAAAGAAAGAGCGAATATTGAAAGGCTCTTTCTTTTTTAGTATGCCATTATTTAAATTCTAACTCTCCATCATAAGCAAGCATGCCACCTTCAAGGTTTGTTACGTCAAAGCCTTGCGTTTCTAGGTATGCACAAGCATTTGCTGAACGACCGCCTGCTTTGCAAACGATAATGTATGGCTTTGAAGCATCTAATTCACCTAAGCGCTCAGGGATTGTCCCAAGAGCAATGTGTTGAGCACCAGGGATCATGCCTTGTGCTACCTCATCATCTTCACGAACATCAATAATGTATAGGTCTTCGTTCGCATCTAATAGTTCTACTATTTCTGTTGTATCCATAGTCTTCATCTGTGTAGTCCTCCAATATGTCGATTTCCTCTTACATTATAGCCTGAAGGCAAAAAAACAGCTAGTGTCATGAACACTAACTGTTTTACTCTAATGTTTCTATTCGTCTGTCTCTAAAAAATCTACTTGCTTTGCTG
>NZ_JBHZDH010000050.1:0-40481 GCF_042755925.1 Lysinibacillus sp. NPDC059133
TGGTGCAATTAGATGGTGGTCGTTTTGCAACTTCTGACTTAAATGATTTATATCGTCGTGTAATCAACCGTAATAACCGTTTAAAACGTTTACTATACCTTGGTGCTCCAAGCATCATCGTACAAAACGAAAAACGTATGTTACAAGAAGCTGTTGATGCATTAATCGATAACGGTCGTCGTGGTCGTCCTGTAACAGGTCCTGGTAACCGTCCATTAAAATCACTTTCACATATGCTGAAAGGTAAACAAGGTCGTTTCCGTCAAAACTTACTTGGTAAACGTGTTGACTACTCTGGTCGTTCGGTTATCGTAGTAGGTCCAAACTTAAAAATGTACCAATGTGGTCTACCAAAAGAAATGGCAATTGAATTATTCAAGCCTTTCGTAATGAAAGAGTTAGTAGAACGTGGTCTTGCTCATAATATTAAATCAGCTAAACGTAAAATAGAGCGTTTAAACAACGATGTATGGGACGTTTTAGAAGATGTTATTCGTGAGCATCCAGTATTACTAAACCGTGCACCTACGCTTCACCGTCTTGGTATTCAAGCGTTTGAACCAACACTAGTTGAAGGTCGTGCTATTCGTCTTCACCCATTAGTATGTACAGCTTATAACGCTGACTTCGATGGTGACCAAATGGCGGTTCACGTACCATTATCAGCGGAAGCGCAAGCTGAGGCTCGTCTTCTAATGCTTGCTGCACAAAATATCCTGAACCCGAAAGACGGTAAACCAGTTGTAACACCATCTCAAGATATGGTATTAGGAAACTACTACTTAACACTTGAACGTGAAACAGCTCGTGGCGAAGGAACAACTTTCTATGGACCAAACGAAGTATTAATTGCATATGATACAGGTCATGTTCATTTGCATACTCGTATTGCGATTAAAGCAAGTTCGTTAAACAACCCAACATTTACTGAGGAACAAAATAATATGTTCCTATTAACGACTGTTGGTAAAGTAATCTTTAACGAAATCTTGCCTAAATCATTCCCATACATTAATGAGCCAACTGCAGTCAACTTAGAACAAGAAACACCAAGCAAATACTTTGTTAACTTAACAATTGATGAAGAAACGCTAAAAGAGCTTGAGGCAGATGCTGCTTATAATGGGCTTGATGAAAAAGGTAAAGTTGATGCACAACGCACAGCTGTACTGCGCAAACACTTTGCATCAGTACCAGTTGTAAACCCATTCCGTAAAAAATTCTTAGGTAATATCATTGCTGAAGTATTTAAACGTTTCCACATCACTGAAACATCTAAAATGCTTGACCGCATGAAGAACCTAGGTTTCAAATATTCAACACGTGCTGGTATCACTGTAGGTGTATCTGACATCGTCGTGTTACCAGACAAAGGCGAAATTTTAGCGGAAGCTCAAGAAAAAGTAGATAAAGTTCAAGCGCAATTCCGTCGTGGTTTCATCACGGAAGATGAGCGTTATGATCGCGTTATCTCAAGCTGGAGTGCTGCGAAAGATGAAATTCAATCGAAGCTGATGAAGTCGCTTGAGAAAACAAACCCAATCTTTATGATGTCTGACTCAGGTGCCCGTGGTAACGCATCTAACTTTACACAGTTAGCAGGTATGCGTGGTCTGATGGCCAACCCGGCTGGTCGTATCATCGAACTTCCAATTAAATCTTCATTCCGTGAAGGTTTAACGGTATTAGAATACTTCATCTCAACTCACGGTGCTCGTAAAGGTCTTGCCGATACAGCCCTAAAAACTGCCGATTCAGGTTACTTAACACGTCGTCTTGTTGACGTAGCACAAGATGTTATCGTTCGTGAGGATGACTGTGGAACTGACCGTGGTTTAACAATTGGTGCGTTAATGGAAGGTACAGAGCTAATTGAAGCGTTAGATGAACGTATTATCGGTCGTCATACGAAGAAAACAATCTACCATCCAGAAACAGGCGAAGTAATTTTAGAAAAAGACGGTTTAATCGACCAAGATATCGCTCGTATCATTATAGAGCTAGGTATCGAAGAAGTTACAATCCGTTCTGCGTTTACATGTAATACAAAACATGGCGTATGTAAAAAATGTTACGGCATGAACTTAGCAACAGGTGAAGAGGTTGAAGTTGGAGAAGCAGTTGGTATTATTGCGGCTCAATCAATCGGTGAACCAGGTACACAATTAACAATGCGTACATTCCATACAGGTGGGGTTGCCGGAGATGATATTACACAAGGTCTTCCACGTATCCAAGAGATCTTTGAAGCACGTAATCCTAAAGGTCAATCAGTTATTACTGATATCGCAGGTACTGTTTCAGACATCACTGAAATCCGTGAAGGTCTAAAAGAGATTACAATTGAAGGTGAAGTAGAAACACGTAAGTACGCGGCGCCTTACAATGCTCGTCTGAAAGTACAAGAAGGCGACTTTGTAGAACGTGGTCAAGTATTAACAGAAGGTTCTATTGATCCAAAACAATTGTTAAAAGTTAAAGACGTTTCAACAGTTCAAGTATACCTCTTAAAAGAAGTGCAAAAAGTATACCGTATGCAAGGGGTAGAAATTGGTGACAAACATATCGAGGTAATGGTTCGCCAAATGCTTCGTAAAGTGCGTGTAATTGAAGCTGGGGATACAGAATTATTACCAGGTTCATTACTAGATATTCACCAATTCTCAGAGGCAAACGTAGATGCTGTTATGAATGGCAAAAACCCTGCAACTTGTCGTCCTGTTATCCTAGGTATTACAAAAGCGTCTCTTGAAACAGAATCATTCTTATCTGCTGCATCATTCCAAGAAACAACTCGTGTGTTAACGGATGCTGCTATTAAAGGTAAACGTGATGAACTTCTTGGTCTGAAGGAAAACGTAATTATCGGTAAACTTGTTCCTGCAGGTACTGGTATGCAACGTTACCGTCAAATCCGTATTGAAAAAGATGAGCTTGACACAGAAAATTTAATTTCTGCTGAATAATCATTAGATAAGTGCCGAGGAGATGAATTTCTATCATCTCTTCGGACTTTTTAAAGATATGAGTTGACAGTCGAAATTGGTAATGATAATATATTGAAGGTTGATAGTTAACTGTCTGTACTTCGGAGGATATGAAAATGTCTTATGATAGAGTAAGGGATAGTCAAACAATCATAGGTACAAAGCAAGCAGTAAAAGCAATACGAGCCGGTTCAGTGAAAGAACTTTTTGTGGCACTTGATGCAGACAATTGGGTAACCGATTCGGCCATATCTTTCGCGAGAGAAATCGGTATACCAGTTACTCTTGTTGAGTCGAAAAAGGAACTGGGCAAGGCCTGTGGAATCCACGTTGGAGCTGCGGTAGTTGCGATTACTGTAGAGTAGTTTTTGTGTATTAAACACAAAGACTTTGTTTTTACCCAAAAAATGAACCACCTGGATGTGTGGTATTAACAAGGAATAAATGAAGGGAGGAAAAACCGATGCCTACAATTAACCAATTAGTACGTAAGCCTCGTCAATCTAAAAGCACGAAATCAAAATCACCAGCGTTAAACAAAGGATATAACTCATTTAAAAAATCTTTAACTGATGTTAAATCTCCACAAAAACGCGGAGTTTGTACTCGTGTAGGTACAATGACACCTCGTAAACCAAACTCAGCGTTACGTAAATACGCTCGTGTACGTTTAACTAACCAAATCGAGGTAACTGCTTATATCCCAGGTGAAGGCCACAACTTACAAGAGCACAGTGTTGTTCTTATCCGTGGCGGACGCGTAAAAGACTTAGCGGGTGTTCGTTACCATATCGTACGTGGTGCTCTTGATACAGCTGGTGTAAACGGTCGTTTACAATCACGTTCTAAATACGGAACAAAACGCCCTAAAGAAAAAAAATAATTTAACATTATTGAGCGTTGCTTAATAATGAACTTGAAGTAGTAGTCGCAAATTTCCAACCTTGCTAGCAGATTGGAGATTTGCCCGACAACTATGACAAGGTAATTCTTATAAAATAATTCGATAACTATTCGAAAGGAGGAAAACACATGCCTCGTAAAGGTCCTGTTTCCAAACGTGACGTGTTACCAGATCCAATTTATAGTTCAAAACTAGTAACTCGTTTAATTAATAAAATGATGGTTGATGGTAAAAGAGGTACTTCTCAAAAGATTTTA
This sequence comes from Lysinibacillus sp. NPDC059133, assembly GCF_042755925.1. Lineage (NCBI taxonomy): Bacteria > Bacillati > Bacillota > Bacilli > Caryophanales > Bacillaceae > Lysinibacillus > Lysinibacillus sp. NPDC059133. Next base: position 4,149 of record NZ_JBHZDH010000050.1, read on the forward strand.
TACGGTGCGTTCGATATTGTTAAAGAACGTTCAGGTGAAAATCCAATTGAAGTATTCGAAGCTGCTCTAAACAACGTAATGCCAGTTCTTGAAGTTCGTGCTCGCCGTGTTGGTGGTTCTAACTACCAAGTGCCAGTAGAAGTACGTCCAGAACGTCGTACAACTTTAGGTCTTCGTTACCTAGTTAACTACGCTCGTCTTCGTGGTGAAAAAACTATGGAAGAGCGTTTAGCTAACGAAATCCTTGATGCTTCTAACAACACTGGTGCATCAGTTAAAAAGCGTGAAGATATGCACAAAATGGCAGAAGCGAACAAAGCATTCGCTCACTACCGTTGGTAATCTAAACATCGCATAAGCCCAATATGGAAGGAGAAATACCTTATGAAACGCGAATTCTCTCTTGAGAATACTCGTAATATTGGGATCATGGCTCACATTGATGCTGGTAAAACAACAACTACTGAGCGTATCCTTTATTACACAGGTAAGATTCACAAAATCGGTGAAACTCACGAAGGCGCTTCTCAAATGGACTGGATGGAGCAAGAGCAAGAACGTGGTATCACAATCACTTCTGCTGCAACAACAGCTCAATGGGACGGCCACCGTGTAAACATCATCGATACTCCTGGACACGTAGACTTCACTGTAGAAGTTGAACGTTCACTACGCGTACTTGATGGTGCTGTAACAGTTCTTGATGCTCAATCTGGTGTTGAACCTCAAACTGAAACAGTATGGCGTCAAGCTACAACTTACGGCGTTCCACGTATCGTGTTCATTAACAAAATGGATAAAACAGGAGCAGATTTCCTATATTCTGTAGGAACTCTACACGAACGTTTACAAGCAAACGCTCATCCTATCCAATTACCTATCGGAGCTGAAGATCAGTTCTCAGCAATCATTGACTTAGTTGAAATGAAAGCTACTTTCTACGGCGACGAAAAAGGTACAGCAGTAACTGAAGGTGAAATTCCTGAAGAACACCGCGCACAAGCTGAAGAATACCGTGAAAAATTAATCGATGCTGTTGCAAGTGTTGATGAAGAAATCATGGAAAAATATTTAGAAGGTGAAGAAATTTCTGTTGCTGAACTTAAAGCGGCTATCCGTCGTGCTACGATCGCAGTAGAATTTTACCCAGTAATCTGTGGTACAGCATTCAAACACAAAGGCGTACGCCCAATGTTAGATGCAGTTATCGATTACTTACCATCTCCATTAGATGTACCAGCAATCAAAGGTACTGATATTGATGGTGACGAGGAATTAGAACGTCATTCTTCAGATGAGGAGCCATTCTCAGCTCTTGCATTTAAAGTTATGACTGACCCATTCGTAGGTAAATTAACTTTCTTCCGTGTGTATTCTGGAACTTTAGAATCAGGTTCATACGTACAAAACTCTTCTAAAGGTAAACGTGAACGCGTAGGCCGTATCCTACAAATGCACGCAAACTCTCGTGAAGAGATTTCTAAAGTATTTGCTGGGGACATCGCTGCAGCAGTAGGTCTTAAAGATACTACTACTGGTGATACTCTATGTGACGAGAAAAACCTAGTTATTCTTGAATCAATGGAATTCCCTGAACCAGTAATTTCTCTTTCTGTAGAACCAAAATCAAAAGCTGACCAAGATAAAATGGGTCAAGCTTTACAAAAACTTCAAGAAGAGGATCCAACTTTCCGTGCTCACACTGACACAGAAACTGGTCAAACAATCATCTCAGGTATGGGTGAGCTTCACCTTGATATCTTAGTTGACCGTATGCGCCGTGAATTTAAAGTAGAAGCTAACGTAGGTGCTCCAATGGTATCTTACCGTGAAACATTCCGTAGCTCTGCAAAAGTTCAAGGTAAATTCACTCGCCAATCTGGTGGTCGTGGACAATACGGAGACGTAACGATTGAGTTCTCTCCAAATGAAGAAGGTAAAGGCTTTGAATTCGAAAACGCTATCGTTGGTGGTGTAGTACCTCGTGAATACATTCCTGCAGTAGAAGCTGGTCTTCGTGACTCTCTTGACCGCGGTGTAGTTGCTGGTTACCCACTTATCGACATTAAAGCGAAATTAGTATTCGGTTCTTACCATGACGTTGACTCGAATGAGATGGCGTTCAAAATTGCTGCATCTATGGCTCTTAAAGAAGCATCGAAGCAATGTGATGCAGTTATTTTAGAACCAATGATGAAAGTAGAAGTTGTAATTCCAGAAGAATACCTTGGTGATATCATGGGTAACATTACTTCTCGTCGCGGACGCGTTGAGGGTATGGAAGCTCGCGGTAACTCTCAAGTTGTTCGTGCAATGGTTCCTTTAGCGGAAATGTTTGGTTATGCAACAACTCTTCGTTCAGCAACGCAAGGTCGTGGTGTATTCTCAATGACATTCGATCATTATGAAGAAGTTCCAAAATCAATCGCTGCTGAAATCATCAAAAAAAATAAAGGTGAATAATTGAATTTTCATCTTGCATAAAGTATAACTAATTTGTAAGCTATGATTGTGGGATAGAGGATGGGCCCGTTCTCTATCAGCATTCATTCTATAAATTTTAAAATTAAAACATATAATTTTGAGGAGGCAATCTCTAATGGCTAAAGAAAAATTCGACCGTTCAAAAACGCATGCTAATATTGGTACAATCGGACACGTTGACCATGGTAAAACAACTTTAACTGCTGCTATCGCAACAGTTCTTTCTAAAAAAATGGGTGGAGAAGCTAAATCATACGCTGATATCGATAACGCTCCAGAAGAAAAAGAACGTGGTATCACAATCAATACTTCTCACGTAGAATACGAAACTGATACTCGTCACTATGCACACGTTGACTGCCCAGGACACGCTGACTATGTTAAAAACATGATCACTGGTGCTGCACAAATGGACGGCGGTATCTTAGTAGTATCTGCTGCTGATGGCCCAATGCCACAAACTCGTGAACACATCCTTTTATCTCGTCAAGTAGGTGTTCCATACTTAGTAGTATTCATGAACAAATGTGATATGGTTGACGACGAAGAATTATTAGAATTAGTAGAAATGGAAATCCGTGACCTACTATCTGAATATGACTTCCCAGGTGACGATCTTCCAGTAATCAAAGGTTCTGCTCTTAAAGCTCTTGAAGGCGAAGCAGAATGGGAAGAAAAAATCGTTGAATTAATGGACGCTGTAGATTCTTACATCCCAACTCCAGAACGTCAAACTGACAAACCATTCATGATGCCAGTAGAGGACGTATTCTCAATCACTGGTCGTGGTACAGTTGCAACTGGCCGTGTTGAACGTGGTCAAGTTAAAGTTGGTGACGTAGTTGAAATCGTAGGTATTACTGAAGAAGCTAAATCTACAACTGTAACTGGTGTAGAAATGTTCCGTAAATTATTAGACTATGCTGAAGCTGGTGACAACATCGGTGCTTTACTTCGTGGTGTAGCTCGTGAAGATATCCAACGTGGTCAAGTATTATCTAAACCAGGTTCAATCACTCCACACACAAGCTTCAAAGCTGAAGTTTATGTTTTATCAAAAGAAGAGGGTGGCCGTCATACTCCATTCTTCACTAACTACCGTCCTCAGTTCTACTTCCGTACAACTGACGTAACAGGTATCTGTAACTTACCAGAAGGCGTTGAAATGGTAATGCCTGGCGATAACATCGAAATGACAGTAGAACTTATCGCTCCAATCGCTCTTGAAGAAGGTACTAAGTTCTCTATCCGTGAGGGTGGCCGTACTGTAGGCGCTGGCGTAGTTGCTTCTATCCAAAAATAATTTTAGCGCAAGCTAATTTTCCAAACCAATCTGTAGGGACGCTTACAGATTGGTTTTTTATGTTAAAATAAGTAAAGAACAATTTCACTTTGAATTAGATTATTTTATGCATACATAATTGGTGAAATACCCAAAAAGTAGAAATGGCAATTTTTTTACGAAACTGCTAGGGGTGAAAGCTAGTACTAGGGAACAAAATAAAAAGCAAGTGCAGCATATAGAGTGTAGAATCGCACCCTTTTAATTCCTACCAACCGGTTAAATAGTTTATCTTCAAAAAGCTAGGATAACATTTGTTAAAAACATATGCCATATATAAGTTGATTGGAGTGGAGGCTGGGCGACTCCTTGGGGATCAGCAAATTGAGGAACGAAGGCTAAAATTATCACGTCCTGTGATAACGCCTTCGTGACCAACATCGTGTTTGCCCAAGCGGCTCATCGGACGCCCCCAGGAAAGCACCCAGTCGGAGCGGAAATCAACCTCACGTTATGACGATGATCCTATTTAATACATAAGAACACTTCGTGGAAGGAGAATTTGCAAATGGAGATGAAAATATTGCTGATTGAAGATGATCCATCAATTTTCGAGATGATTCTGACACGTTTTGCACAGTGGTCGCTTCAAGTTGTGGGTCCTAAAGATTTTCAAAAGGTGATGGATGATTTTATTGAACAAAAACCACAGCTTGTATTGATTGACATTCAGCTACCTGCCTATGATGGCTTTCATTGGTGTCGTGAAATACGTCATATCTCAAAGGTGCCAATTCTCTTTCTATCTTCACGAGACCATCCAATGGATATGGTTATGGCAATGCAAATGGGTGCAGATGACTTTGTACAAAAGCCGTTCCATATGGAGGTATTACTTGCAAAGGTTCAAGCCGTTTTACGTCGTACATATGATTATATAGAAGAATCAATGGATGTCACACGGTTTAATGGTGCAGTTATTGACTATGCGCGCAGTGAGATTATGTATGAGGGTAAGCTTGCTTCATTAACTAAAAATGAACTCTTTATTTTACGTATTTTAGTGGAAAAGGCCGATCAAATTGTATCTAGAGATGATTTAATGAGAAAGTTATGGGACGATGAACGTTTTGTCAATGATAATACATTGTCGGTAAATGTTAATCGATTACGCACTAAGCTTGAGGATATAGGTTTACAAGAAGTGATTTTAACTAAAAAGGGACTTGGTTATATGGCTGTAACACAAGGGACGTGATGGACAATGCTCATTTTATTTTTAAAAGAACGCCTCGCATGGATAGGCTTTTTTGTTTTTATCATCGTTATAATCAATGTTTTATTTTCTTTAGACGCTGGATTAGAGGGAATATCTATTTGGTATATGAATGTTAGTGTACTTATTAGTTTTATGGTCTTTCTTATTTGGCGATATGCAGTAGAAGTAAGGCAGGTAAAGGATTTCTTGGGAAATGTGGAAAGTCAACTTGATGAAGTACATAGCAAAAATTTGACGTTATCACCTTTTCAAACGGCATATCTTACGAAAGTTGAAGATGTTTTTTATGATAATAACATAAAGTTAAATCAAGCAAAGGTACAGCTGCAGGAATATTCGGATGAACTTCTAGCGTGGGTTCATGAAGTAAAGGCACCTTTGACTTCAATTAATTTAATGCTGGATCACATAGAAGATTTGACACTACGTCGTAAATTAGAGACTGAGTGGATAAGACTGCATTTATTGGTTGATCAGCAGCTACACCAAACACGTTTAGCTTCTATTGAAAAAGATAATTATATGATGGAGATTGAGCTAAAAAGCGTTGTCTATAAAGAAATAAGAGCTATGCAGGCATGGTGTATTGAAAAAGGTATCGGTTTTGATGTTGAAGAGTTAACAGACACAGTGACGACGGATGGCAAATGGCTAGCCTTTATCATCCGACAAATTCTGTCCAATGCGATTAAATATAGTCCTGCAAATTCAGAGGTATTGATATTTACTGAAGTAGAGACTAATGGAGCAACACTATTACATATAAAAGATGCAGGTATGGGTATTCGTCAGGAGGATCTACCACGAATTTTTTATAAATCGTACACTGGAACAGCCGGACGGGAGTCTGCACAATCGACAGGCATGGGTCTATACTTGGCGCATAATGTGGCGCAGAAAATTGGCGTTCGTATTACTGTCCAATCTAGTGTGGGTGAAGGTTCGATATTTACATTACGTTTTCCATTACAAAATGAATATGTCAAACTAACAGGTAGATGACGAAATTGTCACCTACCTTTTTATATTGTCATGTAAAACGCACGAATTGACGACATAGACAGGGTACACTTGAACTAAAGAAAGGGGCGTTTACAAGTGGCGGTTTTAATTGGTCGTAAAGTAAAAAAAGTATATGGTAAAAAATCAACAGCCCAAGAGGTGTTAAAGGGTATTGATGTAGAAGTAAATCAAGGTGAATTTGTTGGCATTATGGGACCTTCAGGCTCTGGGAAGACAACACTCTTAAATGTTCTGTGTTCGATTGACTTTGCAACTGAAGGTGTTATTGAAATAAATGGTCAAAACTTACGTGGTATGAAGGAGAAGGCGTTAGCTAATTTCCGTCGCGAAAAATTAGGATTCATTTTCCAAGATTACAATTTATTAGATACACTAACGGTGAAAGAAAATATTTTACTACCATTAGCTATTGGTAGGCTACCAAAGGCTGTTGCAGAGAGCCGTGTAAAGGAGCTTACACATTTATTAGGTATTGCTGAGATTTTAAATAAATATCCAAACGAAATATCAGGTGGTCAAAAGCAACGTACATCAGCGGCTCGGGCACTAATTACAAATCCTTCGCTTGTATTTGCTGATGAACCTACAGGTGCACTTGATTCAAAATCAGCCACTGCACTTTTAAAAAATCTACAAAGTATTAATGAGTCAAAAAAAGCAACGATTATGATGGTTACGCATGATGCGGTAGCAGCGAGCTTTTGTACGCGTGTTTTATTTTTGAAGGATGGACTCATTTATAGTGAGCTATATAAAGGAGATAAAACGAGACAGGCATTTTTCCAAGAAATCATGCATACGCAAAGTGTGCTAGGCGGTGACGGCTATGAGTCTTAGTAAGCTCGTATTGCGCAGTATGAAGAAAAATATGAAGCATTATTATTTATATTTTTTCGCACTTATTTTTAGTGTTACTTTATATTTTTCCTTTGTGACATTGCAAAATAATGCTGAAGTACTGGAAACAGTACAACAGAGCGGTACAGCCACAGCGGGTTTTAAAGCAGCAACCTATATGCTGTACTTTATTGTCCTGTTTTTCGTACTTTATGCAAACCATTTATTTATGAAGCGTCGTAGTAAGGAAATAGGCTTGTATCAGCTTATAGGGATGACAAAGGGGCTTATCGTACGCTTGTTAGCAGTAGAAAGTATCCTGTTATTTGTAGGCGCTGTCGTTTTAGGTATGCTAGCAGGGTTCTTTAGCTCGCGCTTATTTGCAATGATTTTACTGCGCGTACTCGAAAAAGAGGCGCTTGTGACAATGACATTTAGTACAGAGGCATTACAGCAGTCTATCGTTGTATTTGCCATTCTACTAGTCATTGTACTTGTGCAAATGGCTTGGATGATTTACCGTGTATCATTACTATCATTATTCAGTGCTTCCAAGCAAGCCGATGAGCGCGTAAAACGTTTCAGCCCATTACAAATGGTTATTGGTTTTTTAGGACTTGTGCTAATTGCATATGGTTACTATGCTTCAACTAAGCTCTTCGATATCAACTCTAATGGCGATTTATTTCTTAATATGATTATTATTTTAGCAACTACCATTGGTGGAACGTTCCTTGTTTTCCGTTTCTCTGTAGCATTTATTATGAATTCAATTCGTCTTAAGAAAAATGGACATTTAACTGTCCGTGATGTATTAGCATTAACACCGATTATGCATCGTATGAAAGGTAATGCGAAATCCTTAACACTTATTACGGTTTTAACGGGTTTTTCACTTGGGGTTACAACTTTAGCTTATATTTCGTATTATTCATCAGAATCGTCGGCATATAGTCAAGTACCCGGAGATTATGTATTACTTGAAGATAAGGGTCAGGAATTTTTAAAGAAGCTAGAAGAAAATAATATTGCTTTTGATAAAAGAGATTACCGATTACAGAGTGTTTCAGCTTCGTTTACACAATTATTATCTGAAAGTCAGCAAAATGAGGATAATCCCCTTTTTGGTTTAGATGGAATCATTTATACAATTCCGCTTTCTGATTATCAACAATTAGTTCTTGAAGCTTCCGTTTCGGATAATGATGTTATATTAACAAACTATGGTGGTTATATGGCAGAAATGTTTCCGCTTGAAAAGGATCGTGATGTAGTTGTCACATCAAGAGGTCCAGAGGGGACTAAGGAAGAAACGCTTCATGTTAAAGAAGTTCGACATGAAAGTATTATAAGTGGTACTGTGACTTCTGGGCCAGGGGGGCCAATTTTTGTAGTTCCAGATGCACTGTTTGAAAAGTTAGCTGCTCATGATGTACCTGATATGTGGCAAAATCAAACTACTATAAATCTAAAGAATAAAAGTGATTTAGCTCTAGCAGAGAAGTTATATATGCAATCAAATGGCGAAAACTTTATACAATCCTATGAAGAAGAACGTAAGGGGAATATTGAATCATTAGGAATAACGATATTTACAGCAGCATTTTTAGGATTAGCATTTTTAATGACAACCGGTAGTATTTTATACTTTAAACAAATGTCTGAGGCTGAAGAGGAGCGAGGTTCTTATACGATATTAAGAAAGATTGGCTTCGCTGAAAAAGATATTATGAAAGGTATATATATGAAACAAGCCTTTAATTTTGGTGTTCCGTTAATAATAGGGCTATTCCATAGTTACTTTGCTGTTAAGTCAGGGTGGTTTTTATTCGGCTCAGAGTTAACCGCACCATTATGGATTGCTATGAGCTGCTATATAGCGTTATATGCTATTTTCGCTGTGCTTTCTGTTGGTTATTATAAAAAAGTCATTCGTGAATCATTATAATAGGAAGAAATATAAAACAGTATGGTTATTTAAGATCATACTGTTTTTTCGTGTCGTTTAAATTTGTAAGATTATTATAGGGATATAAAAATATCTTGACTTTTAATTATTAGACGGTTAAAGTTTAACGTATTAGTAATCTAGTGTACGAAAGTGAAGTGTTGAAATGAACGCAGTAATTGTGGCAGTGGCCGTCATGTTAATATTAAGCTTGCTCCGTATCAATGTTGTTCTTTCTCTTGTATTGGGGGCCTTCGCAGGAGGTCTAACAAGTGGCATGGGTATTGAAGCAACTGTACAATCATTTACAGAAGGATTAGGAGCAGGCGCAACGATTGCTTTAAGTTATGGATTGCTTGGTGGTTTCGCAATTGCCATTTCAAAAACGGGAATTCCTGAATTAATGATTGCAGGGATTTTAAAAATATTAAATAAAAACGGTACAAGTAATCGAAAAGGATTAGTGAAGGTTTTAATTTTCCTACTGATCTTTATGATGTCTATTTTCTCACAAAACTTAATTCCAATTCATATAGCCTTTATCCCATTATTGATCCCTCCGATTTTAAAGGTTTTAAATATGCTAGAGGTTGACCGACGAATAATCGCTACATTAATTGCTGTTGGTTTAATAGGGACGTATAGTTTCGTACCTGCAGGCTTCGGAGCTATTTTCCAAGAAATCGTTTCTACTCAAGTAACCGAGGCAGGTATGGAAGCAACTTCGCGTGATGTACCAGTAGCGATGGCTATACCCGTTCTAGGGATGTTAATTGGATTATGTGTAGCCTTTTTCGTATATCGAAAACCTCGACAATATCAAAATAAAGATGTTGAGACAGAGTCTTTAAATGTTCATGTCAGTAAGTTCGTTATTTTTTCTACGACTGTAGCTTTAATTGTCTCTCTAGGTGCACAAATTTATACTGACTCGATGATTGTAGGCGCCTTTGCAGGAATTATGATGATGTATTTTACTGGTGCCCTAAAATGGAAAGAGGCAGATGAGATTCTTTCTGAGGGAATGAAGATGATGGCCTTTATCGGTTTTGTGATGATCGCTGCAAATGGTTTTGCATCTGTTATTAACGCTACAGGTCATGTAGATAGCTTAATTTCAAACTCTTTAACAATTCTTCAAGGAAATAAGAGTCTAGCTATATTGATTATGTTGGTCATTGGTTTAATAGTGACGATGGGGATTGGTTCATCCTTTGCGACAGTACCTATCATTGCAACTTTATTTGTTCCTCTTGCACAAGGGTTAGGAATGAGTCCTTTGGCGATTATCTGTCTTATAGGTACAGCAGGTGCTTTAGGTGATGCCGGTTCTCCTGCTTCAGATTCTACTCTTGGACCAACGGCAGGTTTAAATGTAGATGGACAACATAATCACATTTGGGATACATGTGTGCCAACGTTTGTTTTTATAAACATCCCACTCATTATATTTGGCTGGGTTGCATGTGTGTTTTTCTTATAAGTAATAGAAAGAGCAGTTTCTAACTATTAGAGGCTGCTTTTTTTATTGTCACTATGAAATTATAGATTCTTAATGGTGGCATAATTAAGTGCATTGTTTTCGTCTAGGATAAAGTGCATCATCTACAAATTGAGTTCACCAGTGCTTTAGCGAACACGTTCTTGCAGTTGATTATTGTTAGAAATATTCGAAAACGTTGATATAACAACCTTATGTGTTGCAATGTTCATGGGAATTTTATATACTAGTAAACGGCTTAGATAAGCGAGAAATATTAGTAGTAAGAACATCAGCAACATTTAAAAGAATTTAGCGAAAAGACTTGCTTATTCTTTTTTTATTGTGTATAATGTTGAATGTTGGTCTTTGACTGCGATGAAACGAGAGGTTGCCGACACACCCGGCCGCATTGCCATGGCGGTGTGTAGGATAATTTTCGTGGAGAATGTCTAGAAAATAGGCGAGAAGGAGGGAAAATAATGGCAAAACAAAAGATTCGTATTCGTTTAAAAGCGTATGATCACCGTATTTTAGATCAGTCTGCTGAAAAAATTGTGGAAACTGCAAAACGTTCAGGTGCAAGTGTATCAGGTCCGATTCCACTTCCAACTGAGAAGTCTGTGTACACGATTCTTCGTGCTGTTCACAAGTATAAAGATTCTCGTGAACAATTCGAAATGCGTACGCATAAACGTCTGATCGATATCGTTAACCCAACACCACAAACTGTTGATGCGTTAATGAAACTTGATTTACCATCTGGCGTTGATATCGAAATCAAACTTTAATGGTAAAAAATATAACTTTTTAAAACTTACAGGAGGTGTGACAAATGGCTAAAGGAATCTTAGGTAGAAAAATTGGTATGACACAAGTTTTCGCTGAAAACGGCGATTTAATCCCGGTAACAGTTATCGAAGCTACTCCAAACGTAGTACTTCAAAAGAAAGCTGTTGAAACAGACGGCTACAAAGCGATCCAAGTTGGTTTCGAAGACAAGCGTGTTAAGCTTTCTAACAAACCAGAACAAGGTCACGTAGCAAAAGCGAACACTGCTCCTAAGCGCTTCATTCGTGAATTCCGCAACGTGAACGTGGAAGAATACGAAGTTGGTCAAGAAGTCAAAGTAGAAATTTTCGCAGAAGGCGATGTAATCGATGTAACAGGTGTTACTAAAGGTAAAGGTTTCCAAGGTGTAATTAAACGCCATGGTCAATCTCGTGGTCCTATGGCCCACGGTTCTCGTTACCACCGTCGTCCTGGTTCAATGGGTCCAGTTGCTCCGAACCGCGTATTCAAACAAAAGAAATTACCTGGTCAAATGGGTGGCACTGTAGTTACAATCCAAAACTTAGAAATCGTGAAAGTTGATGCGGAACGTAACTTACTACTTGTTAAAGGTAATGTTCCTGGTTCTAAAAAAGCTCTTGTTACAGTTAAAACTGCAATTAAAGCTAAGTAATCACCTAAGGAAAGGAGGAAACAGGAATGACAAAAGTATCTATACTTAGTCAAACAGGTGCTTCAGTTGGTGAAATCGAATTAAACGATGCGATTTTTGGAATCGAGCCAAATGAAGCAGTATTATTCGACGCTGTAGTAGCACAACGCGCTTCTCTTCGTCAAGGTAATCACAAAGTTAAAAATCGTTCTGAAGTTGCCGGTGGTGGTCGTAAACCATGGCGTCAAAAAGGAACTGGTCGTGCTCGTCAAGGTTCTATCCGTTCTCCACAATGGCGCGGTGGTGGTGTCGTATTCGGCCCAACTCCACGTAGCTATTCTTACAAATTACCGAAAAAAGTTCGTCGCTTAGCTCTTAAATCTGCTTTATCAGCTAAAGTAGTAGAACAGAACTTCTTAGTTCTTGATGCTCTTTCACTAGCAGCACCAAAAACAAAAGAATTCACAAAAATCCTTAAAGATCTTTCTTTAGAGAAAAAATCTTTATTCGTAACTGCTGACCTAGATGAAAACGTAGCATTATCTGCTCGTAACATCCCTGGTGTAACAGTTTTAACTGCAAACGGAATCAATGTTCTTGATCTATTAGGTCATGATAAAGTTGTATTCACTAAGTCTGCAGTAGAAAAAGTTGAGGAGGTGCTTGGATAATGGAAGCACGTGATATTTTAAAACGTCCGGTCATTACTGAGCGTTCTTCAGAACTTATGGCAGAGAAAAAGTATACTTTCGAAGTAGACACTCGCGCTAACAAGACTCAAGTAAAAGACGCTGTAGAAGAAATCTTTGGTGTAACAGTTGAGAAAGTAAACGTTCTTAACTACAAAGGTAAATTCAAACGCGTTGGCCGTTATGGTGGTTACACTAACAAACGTCGTAAAGCGATTGTTAAATTAACTGCTGATAGCAAAGAAATTGAATTATTCGAAATGTAATCCTTAATGGATTTATGATTTGAACACTTAAGAAGGAGGGAATACACAATGGCGATTAAAAAGTATAAACCTACCTCTAATGGTCGTCGTAATATGACGTCTTTAGACTTTGCGGAAATTACAACTAACAAGCCTGAGAAATCATTGCTTGAACCAACTAAACGCAAAGCTGGTCGTAACAACCAAGGTAAAATCACTGTTCGTCATCATGGTGGTGGTCATAAGAAGCAATACCGTGTTATCGATTTCAAACGTGTGAAAGATGGCATTCCGGCAAAAGTTGCTACTATTGAATATGATCCAAACCGTTCTGCGAATATCGCATTAATCAACTACGCTGATGGAGCAAAAGCTTACATCTTAGCACCAAAAGGTCTAGAGGTTGGTCAAACAATCGTATCTGGTCCAGATGCTGATATTAAAGTAGGCAACACATTACCATTAGCAAACATTCCAATGGGTACTACAATCCATAACATCGAGTTAAAACCTGGTAAAGGTGGACAATTAGTACGTTCTGCCGGTACTTCTGCTCAAGTACTTGGTCGTGAAGACAAATACGTAATCGTTCGTCTACAATCTGGTGAAGTACGTTTAGTTCTAGCTACTTGCCGTGCAACAATCGGTCAAGTTGGTAACGAACAACACGAACTTGTACACATCGGTAAAGCAGGTCGTAGCCGTTGGTTAGGTAAACGCCCAACAGTTCGTGGTTCTGTAATGAACCCTAATGATCACCCACACGGCGGTGGTGAAGGACGTTCTCCAATCGGACGTAAATCACCAATGACTCCTTGGGGTAAACCAGCACTTGGTTACAAAACTCGCAAGAAGAAAAACAAATCGGATAAATTCATCATCCGTAGTCGTAAAAAATAAAGTGGTTAAACTACGGTTCTATGTGAGAGCCGTGGTGGAATCACGAAGGGAGGTTCCTACATGGGTCGCAGCTTGAAAAAAGGACCTTTTGTTGATGGTCACTTAATGAAAAAAGTGGAAGCACAAGAGGCTTCTGAGAAAAAACAAGTTATTAAAACTTGGTCACGCCGTTCTACAATTTTCCCGACATTCATCGGTTTAACTATTGCTGTTTATGATGGACGTAAACACGTTCCTGTATACGTAACAGAAGATATGGTAGGCCACAAACTTGGTGAGTTCGCACCGACACGCGCTTACAAAGGTCACGGTGCAGACGACAAGAAAACAAGACGCTAATTTTGAGAGGAGGTAAATCCTAATGACACAAGCTAAAGCTATCGCTCGTACTGTTCGCATTGCTCCGCGTAAAGTCCGTCTAGTTGTAGACTTAATCCGAGGCAAGCAAGTTGGTGAGGCAGTTGCAATTTTACGTCATACTCCAAAAGCGGCGTCTCCAGTCGTTGAAAAAGTATTAAAATCTGCAGTTGCTAACGCTGAGCATAACTACGATCTTGACATCAACTCTTTAGTAGTTTCTGAAGTATTCGTTGATGAAGGTCCAACATTAAAACGTTTCCGTCCACGTGCACAAGGACGTGCAAGCGCAATTAACAAACGCACAAGCCACATTACTCTAGTGGTATCTGAGAAGAAGGAGGGTTAATCCATGGGTCAAAAAGTACATCCAATAGGACTGCGCGTTGGTATTATTCGTGACTGGGAGTCAAAATGGTACGCTGAAAAAGACTATGCAACTCTACTTCACGAAGACATCAAAGTGCGTAAATATATTGAAACGGCTCTTAAAGACGCTTCTGTTTCTAAAGTAGAAATCGAACGCGCTGCAAACCGTGTAAACATTACAATTCACACTGCGAAACCAGGTATGGTAATCGGTAAAGGTGGTTCTGAAGTTGAGAATCTTCGTAAATACCTTAGCGATTTAACTGGTAAACGTGTACACATCAACATTATCGAAATCAAACGTGCTGATCTTGACGCTCGTCTAGTAGCTGAAAACATCGCTCGTCAATTAGAAAACCGTGTATCATTCCGTCGTGCGCAAAAGCAAGCGATCCAACGCACAATTCGTGCTGGTGCAAAAGGAATTAAAACACAAGTATCTGGTCGTTTAGGTGGCGCTGATATCGCGCGTGCTGAACACTATAGTGAAGGAACTGTTCCACTTCATACTCTACGTGCTGACATCGACTATGCACACGCAGAAGCTGACACTACTTACGGTAAATTAGGCGTTAAAGTATGGATCTACCGTGGTGAAGTTCTTCCTACGAAGAAATCTGTGGAAGGAGGCAAATAATATGTTATTGCCTAAACGCGTAAAATACCGTCGTGAACACCGCGGAAACATGCGTGGCGAAGCGAAAGGCGGTAAAGAAGTATCTTTCGGCGAATGGGGCTTACAAGCTCAAACAGCTAGTTGGATTACTAACCGTCAAATCGAATCTGCACGTATCGCGATGACTCGTTACATGAAACGTGGCGGTAAAGTTTGGATTAAAATCTTCCCGCACAAACCTTACACTAAAAAACCTCTAGAAGTCCGCATGGGTTCTGGTAAAGGTTCTCCTGAAGGTTGGGTTGCAGTAGTAAAACCAGGAAAAGTAATGTTCGAAATCGCTGGTGTATCTGAAGAGATCGCACGTGAAGCACTTCGTTTAGCATCACATAAGCTTCCTGTTAAATGTAAGATCGTAAAACGTCAAGAAACTGGTGGTGAATCTAATGAAAGCTAATGAAATCCGTGACCTTGCCACTTCTGAATTAGAATTGAAAGTGAAATCACTGAAAGAAGAGCTTTTCAACCTTCGCTTCCAATTGGCGACTGGTCAATTAGAAAACACAGCTCGTATTCGTGAAGTGCGTAAAGCAATCGCGCGTATGAAAACTGTTATTCGTGAAAGAGAAATCAGTGCAAATAACTGATAAAGGAGGTTTTCAAGTATGACTGAGCGTAATCAACGCAAAGTTTACACGGGCCGCGTTGTTTCAGATAAAATGGACAAAACTATTTCTGTTTTAGTTGAAACTCACAAAAAGCACAAGCTTTATGGTAAACGTGTAAAATACTCAAAAAAGTTTAAGACTCATGATGAGTTAAACACAGCGAAAATCGGTGATATCGTACGTATCATGGAAACTCGCCCGCTATCAGCTACTAAACGTTTCCGTCTAGTTGAAGTTGTAGAAAAAGCGGTTATTATTTAATAACTATTTCGGAACAACCAATTTCCGAAGGGAGGTAACCTAAGTGATCCAACAAGAAAGTCGTATGAAAGTTGCTGACAACTCAGGTGCACGTGAAGTTCTTACAATTAAAGTCCTTGGTGGCTCTGGCCGTAAAACTGCTAACATCGGTGATGTTGTTGTTTGTACAGTTAAGAAAGCAACACCAGGTGGCGTTGTTAAGAAGGGTGACGTTGTTAAAGCTGTTATCGTTCGTACTAAATCAGGCGTACGTCGTAAAGATGGTACGTACATCAAATTTGATGAAAATGCTTGTGTAATTATTCGTGATGATAAATCACCACGCGGAACTCGTATTTTCGGACCTGTTGCACGTGAATTACGTGACAGCAACTTCATGAAAATCGTTTCTCTAGCTCCAGAAGTTCTTTAATTTCATGATAGTGCCAATCAAGGAGGTGCGACAGCATGCATGTAAAAAAAGGTGACAAGGTTAAGGTTATCACTGGTAAGGACAAAGGCAAAGAAGGCGTTATCCTTGCTTCTTACCCTAGACAAGATCGCGTTCTTGTTGAAGGTGTGAACATCGTGAAAAAACACGTAAAACCTAACCAATTGAATCCACAAGGTGGAATTGTAAGCCAAGAGGCTGCAATTCACGTTTCGAACGTAATGCTTATCGATCCTAAATCTGGCGAGCCGACTCGTGTAGGTTATAAAATCGAAAACGGTAAAAAAGTTCGTGTTGCAAAAAAATCAGGTGCAGTAATCGACTAATTTCTATAAAAGAAGGGAGGTACACAAATGAGCCGCCTAAAAGAAAAATATTTAAATGAAGTTTCAACTGCTCTTATGAGCAAGTTTGGATATAAATCAGTTATGCAATTGCCGAAAGTTGACAAAATCGTTATCAACATGGGTGTTGGTGATGCAGTTCAAAACTCAAAAGCATTAGATGCAGCTGTAGAAGAATTAACAATTATCACTGGTCAAAAACCAGTTGTAACTAAAGCGAAAAAATCGATCGCAGGTTTCCGTCTACGTGAAGGTATGCCAATCGGTGCTAAAGTTACATTACGCGGTGAGCGTATGTATGAATTCTTGGACAAACTAATCTCAATTTCACTACCTCGTGTACGTGACTTCCGTGGTGTTTCTAAAAAAGCATTCGACGGTCGCGGTAACTACACTTTAGGTGTTAAAGAGCAATTAATTTTCCCAGAAATCGATTACGATAAAGTTTCAAAAGTACGCGGTATGGACATCGTGATCGTAACGACAGCGAATTCTGATGAAGAAGCTCGCGAGTTATTGACACAATTCGGTATGCCGTTCCAAAAGTAATTAAACAAGGAGGGCGAAAACGTGGCTAAAAAATCTATGATCGTTAAACAACAACGTAAGCAAAAGTTTAAAGTGCAAGAATATACACGTTGTGAACGCTGTGGCCGTCCACACTCTGTATATCGTAAATTTAAACTTTGCCGTATTTGTTTCCGAGAACTTGCATATAAGGGACAAATTCCTGGCGTGAAAAAAGCCAGCTGGTAATCCCCTAATTTGGGAAGGAGGTAAATGTAATGACAATGACTGATCCGATTGCAGATATGCTTACTCGCATTCGTAATGCGAACATGGTTCGTCACGAGAAGTTAGAAGTACCAGCTTCCAACGTGAAAAAAGAAATCGCTGAAATTTTAAAGCGTGAAGGTTTCGTACGTGACGTAGAATACGTGGAAGACAACAAGCAAGGTATTATCCGTATTTTCTTAAAATACGGTAAAGATAACGAACGCGTTATCACTGGCTTAAAACGTATTTCTAAACCTGGTCTACGAGTATATGCAAAAACAAATGAAGTGCCTAAAGTACTGAACGGTCTTGGTATCGCTTTAGTGTCAACTTCACAAGGTTTATTAACAGATAAAGAAGCTCGCGCTAAACAAGTTGGCGGCGAAGTTTTAGCATACGTTTGGTAATTAGCAATAAATGAATGGAGGTGCAACTAAATGTCTCGTGTAGGTAAAAAAATTATCGAGGTACCAGCTAACGTAACTGTTACTGTTGCAGCTGACAACTCAGTTACCGTTAAAGGTCCTAAGGGCGAACTTGTTCGTTCTTTCCACCAAGATATGAAAATTGAGCAAGAAGGTAATGCGATTTCTGTATCTCGTCCTTCTGACTCAAAAGAACACCGCACAAACCACGGTACAACTCGTGCGCTATTAGCGAACATGGTTACTGGTGTTTCTGCAGGTTTCGAAAAATCATTAGAACTAATCGGTGTAGGTTACCGTGCGCAATTACAAGGTAAAAAACTTGTTCTTAACGTAGGTTATTCACATCCAGTTGAGTTCACACCTGAAGATGGTCTAGAAGTTGAAGTTCCTTCTAACACTAAGATCATCGTTAAAGGTATTAGCAAAGAACGCGTTGGTGCTCTTGCATCTAACATCCGTGACGTGCGTCCACCAGAGCCTTACAAAGGTAAAGGGATCCGTTATGAAGGCGAATATGTTCGTCGTAAAGAAGGTAAAACAGGTAAATAATGCTGCTTAAGCATTAGAAAGGAGTGACCCTTGTGATTACGAAACAAGATAAAAATCAGGTTCGTAAAAAACGTCATGCACGCGTACGTTCTAAAATTTCGGGTACTGCTGAGCGTCCACGCTTAAACGTATTCCGTTCAAACAAGAACATTTACGCTCAACTTATCGATGACGTAGCAGGCGTAACAATTGTTAGCGCATCTTCTCAAGAAAATGATTTTGAAGCTGCTGGTAGCAATGTTGATGCTGCAACTAAAGTCGGTGAAACAATCGCAAAACGCGCTACGGAAAAAAATATTACTGCTGTAGTATTTGACCGTGGTGGTTACTTATATCATGGACGTGTAAAAGCTTTAGCTGAAGCTGCACGTGAGAACGGTTTAGAATTTTAATAAAAAGGAGGGACACATTTCATGAGTCGAATTGACGCAAACAAACTTGGAGAACTTGAAGAACGCGTAGTTACTATTAACCGTGTTGCTAAAGTTGTTAAAGGTGGACGTCGCTTCCGCTTCACAGCATTAGTTGTTGTTGGCGATAAAAACGGTCACGTTGGATTCGGTACTGGTAAAGCTCAAGAGGTGCCAGATGCTATCCGTAAAGCTGTTGAAGATGCGAAGAAAAACTTAATCGAAGTGCCACGCGTAGGTGGAACAACTCCACACTTAGTGCAAGGTCGCTTTGGTGCAGGAGAAATCCTAATTAAACCTGCTGCTCCTGGTACAGGGGTTATCGCTGGTGGTCCAGTACGTGCCGTACTAGAGCTTGCTGGTATTACTGATATTCTTTCAAAATCTCTTGGAACTAACACACCAATCAATATGGTGCGTGCAACTATTCAAGGTTTAACTGAATTAAAACGCGTAGAGGACGTAGCTAAATTACGTGGTAAATCAGTGGAAGAAATATTAGGATAAGGGGGGAAAGATAATGGCTAACAAATTAGAAATCACCCTTACAAAATCTGTGATTGGTTCTAAACCAGCACAACGCAAAACTATTGAAGCATTAGGTTTACGTAAATTAAACCAAACTGTTGAGAAAGCTGACAATGCAGCAACTCGCGGTATGATTGATGTAGTAGCGCACTTAGTTACTGTAAAAGAAAACTAATTTTTAATTAACGAACAAGGAGGTGCCATCCAATATGAAACTTCATGAGTTAAAACCAGCAGAAGGTTCCCGTAAAGTACGTAACCGCGTAGGTCGCGGTATCGGTTCTGGTAACGGTAAAACTGCAGGTAGAGGTCATAAAGGTCAAAACTCTCGTTCTGGCGGCGGTGTACGCCCAGGATTCGAAGGTGGTCAAAACCCTTTATTCCGTCGTTTACCGAAACGCGGCTTTACTAACATTAACCGTAAAGAGTACGCGATCGTTAATCTTGACACATTAAACCGTTTTGAAGATGGTGCAGAAGTAACAACTGCATTATTACTTGAATCAGGTTTAGTGAGCAATGAAAAAGCTGGAATTAAAGTTCTTGGAAACGGAACTCTTAACAAAAAGCTTACAGTAAAAGCTCATAAATTCTCAGCTTCGGCTAAAGAAGCAATTGAAAATGCCGGCGGAACTACTGAGGTGATTTAATGTTTCAGACAATCTCTAACTTTATGCGTGTTCGAGATATACGAAATAAAATCATTTTCACTCTTTTAATGTTAATCGTTTTCCGTATTGGTACGTTTGTACCAGTACCAAACGTTGACGCTAATGTATTAAAGGCAACTGATGAGTTCAATCTCGTTGGTTTCCTAAATACTTTTGGCGGTGGTGCTTTGAAAAACTTTTCTATCTTTGCGATGGGAATTATGCCTTACATCACTGCTTCAATCATTGTTCAGTTATTGCAAATGGACGTAGTACCGAAATTTGCAGAGTGGGCAAAGCAAGGTGAAGTCGGAAGACGAAAACTTGCTCAATTTACTCGTTACTTTACAATTATTCTTGCTTTTATCCAATCATTCGCAATGTCATTTGGTTTTAACAGAATGTACGGCGGATCATTGATTAAAGAAGAAGGAATTTTAACATATGTTATAATTTCTATTGTATTAACGGCGGGTACAGCATTCCTAGTATGGCTTGCTGATCAAATTACTGCGCATGGTGTTGGGAATGGTATTTCTGTTGTAATTTTCGCAGGTATCGTTGCGGCATTACCGAATGGCATTAACCAAATCTATGCACAGCAAATCGAGGGTGCTGGTGATAAGTTATTTATCAATCTAGTGATTCTTGGTTTACTTGTTTTAGTTTTGCTTGCAGTTGTTGTTGGAGTTATCTATGTGCAACAAGCACTACGTAAAATTCCAATTCAATATGCAAAACGAGTTACTGGACGCAATCAACAAACAGGTTCTCAACAAACGCATTTACCGTTAAAAGTAAATGCTGCAGGGGTTATTCCGGTAATCTTTGCATCAGCGTTTCTGATGACACCTCGTACGTTAGTTCCGTTCTTTGGTGATGGTGCTGTATCAACATTTATTAATAACACGTTTGATTATACAAAACCTGTTGGAATGATTGTTTACGTTGCCTTGATCATCGCGTTCACATATTTCTATGCATTCATACAAGTGAATCCAGAAAATGTGGCAGATAACTTGAAAAAGCAAGGTGCTTACATTCCAGGTATTCGTCCTGGTGAAAGTACTCAAACGTATTTAACAAGCGTGTTATATCGTCTGACATTTGTCGGTGCGATTTTCTTAACTGTTATATCAGTAATGCCGATTATAATCATAAACTTTATGAATCTACCTGCCACAGTGCAAATCGGTGGTACTAGTATAATTATCGTAGTCGGCGTTGCGCTCGAAACGATGAAACAGCTAGAATCTCAACTTGTTAAACGTCACTACAAAGGCTTTATGAAATAATGTTGGTTTTTAGGGAACGTTTCATCGTTTCCTGAAATCAGCAAACCTTTTGTGGGAGGAATATTTCCGTATGAATATCGTTTTAATGGGTCTGCCAGGTGCTGGTAAAGGTACTCAGGCAGATAAAATCGTTGAGAAGTACGCGATTCCTCATATTTCTACAGGCGATATGTTCCGTGCTGCTATTAAAGATGGTACAGAACTAGGCTTGCAAGCTAAATCGTTCATGGATCAAGGTGCTCTAGTACCTGATGAAGTAACGATTGGTATTGTTCGCGAGCGACTTGCTAAACATGATTGTGATAAGGGCTTCTTATTAGATGGATTCCCACGTACTGTTCCTCAAGCTGAAGCTTTAGACAGCATCCTTGCTGATCTTGGTAAAGCTATTGAACATACAATTAACATCCAAGTTGAAAAAGATGAGCTAGTTGCTCGTCTCTCAGGTCGTCGTATTTGTAAAACTTGTGGTACATCGTATCATCTAATTTTCAATCCTCCAGCTGAGGAAGGAAAATGTGATAAAGATGGTGGCGAGCTTTACACACGTGCGGATGATAATCCTGAAACGGTTGCAAACCGTCTGGAAGTAAATATGAAACAAGCACAACCTTTACTGAACTACTATGACGTAAAAGGTGTGTTAACAAATATAGATGGACAGCAAGATATTAACAATGTGTTTGCTGATCTTGATGCTCTTTTACAGGGCAGCCGCAGCTGATACCCGGCTCCGGGCGCAGAATACTGCTTCCGCGGGAGGCATGCGGGAGCAACAACGAAACATAATTTTTTTTTTGAGAGTTGCAAAAGCATATTGTGCCCGGTATATATTTCTTTTAAAAAGTGCAACATGACTTTTGGAAGAGTATAATGGGTTTCGTGGAAGCATCTGTGTAACGGGTATGAATATCTCATCAAAGACATTCCGGTATTCGTGTAAACATGGGAGGTTCAGTGCCCTTAATGGTTCTGTGTATTCCGTGGATTGTGTGAAGCGAAACCAGACGAGCGTCTTTCAAACATCTCTCATACAATCCAAACATATGTTGAAACGAGGTTGCTTCTATAGTTGCAGCAGATATCCGTTTGATGTAACGATGAGAACTTTAATTTGCATATAGAGAGGAGACAGAGTAGATGGCGAAAGATGATGTAATTGAAGTCGAAGGGACAGTCGTTGAGACTTTGCCAAACGCGATGTTTAAGGTAGAATTAGAAAATGGACATGTGATTCTAGCACACGTATCTGGTAAGATTCGTATGCACTTTATCCGTATTCTACCTGGAGATAAGGTTACTATCGAGTTATCTCCTTATGATTTAACTCGCGGTCGTATCACATACCGTTTTAAATAATCTTTTGCGCTCCGGACTACTAAGGAGGTTAGGTTAGATGAAAGTGAGACCATCTGTGAAACCGATCTGCGAAAA
Organism: Lysinibacillus sp. NPDC059133; assembly: GCF_042755925.1. Taxonomy (NCBI): domain Bacteria; kingdom Bacillati; phylum Bacillota; class Bacilli; order Caryophanales; family Bacillaceae; genus Lysinibacillus; species Lysinibacillus sp. NPDC059133. The sequence continues at coordinate 26,876 of NZ_JBHZDH010000050.1, forward strand.
ATGTAAAGTAATTCGCCGACGCGGTAAAGTAATGGTAATCTGTGAAAATCCTAAACACAAACAAAAACAAGGGTAATTCTAAAGGAGGTGCACAACGTACATGGCACGTATTGCTGGTGTTGACATTCCTCGCGACAAACGCGTGGTAATTTCATTAACTTACATTTACGGTATTGGTAAAACTACAGCTCAGAAAGTATTAGCTGACGCAGGTATTTCAGAAGATACACGCGTACGCGACTTAACTGAAGATGAGTTAAACAAAATCCGTGAACAATTAGACTCATACAAACTTGAAGGTGACTTACGTCGCGAAACTTCATTAAATATTAAACGTCTGATGGAAATCGGTTCATTCCGTGGTATCCGTCACCGTCGTGGTTTACCTGTTCGTGGTCAAAATACGAAGAACAATGCGCGTACGCGTAAAGGTCCTCGTAAAACAGTTGCGAACAAGAAAAAATAATAAGTAAAGGAGGTTCCTTCTTAACATGGCTCGTAAACAACAAACTCGTAAACGTCGTGTGAAAAAGAATATCGAATCTGGTATCGCACACATTCGTTCTACATTTAACAATACAATCGTAACGATTACAGATATGCAAGGTAACGCTGTATCTTGGTCAAGTGCTGGTTCTCTTGGTTTCCGTGGTTCACGTAAATCTACACCATTCGCTGCTCAAATGGCTGCAGAAACTGCTGCTAAAGCATCCCTTGAACATGGTCTGAAAACGTTGGAAGTAACTGTTAAAGGTCCTGGTGCTGGTCGTGAAGCTGCAATTCGTGCACTTCAAGCTGCTGGTTTAGATGTAACTGCTATTAAAGACGTTACTCCAGTTCCTCATAATGGTTGCCGTCCGCCAAAACGTCGTCGCGTGTAATGGGTGCGTCTCATATTGTATGAGAACATCATTTTTTGTACAGACTGTCTTGTGCAGATAATAAACGATACGTCAATGACGATCGAATCTATGATGGAAAGAACCTATACATTCGATGTTTTGAAGGAGGGTAAATAAAATGATCGAAATTGAAAAACCAAAGATTGAAACGGTGGAGATCAGCGAAGATTCCAAATATGGAAAGTTTGTTGTAGAACCGCTTGAACGCGGATATGGAAACACTTTGGGTAATTCTTTACGTCGTATCCTTCTGTCTTCATTACCAGGAGCTGCTGTCACTTCAATTCAAATTGACGGTGTTCTTCACGAATTCTCAACTGTAGAAGGCGTTGTAGAGGATGTAGCTTCAATTATTTTGAACGTGAAAAAACTAGCTCTTAAAATCTACTCTGACGAAGAAAAAGTTATTGAGATTGATGTAAAAGGCGATGGTACAGTTACAGCTGCTGACATTACACATGACAGTGATGTAGAAATTTTAAACCCGGATCTATATATTGCAACAATCGCTAAAAACGGTCATTTACGTATGCGTATGTACGCTCAACGCGGCCGTGGTTACACTCCTGCTGATCAAAACAAACGTGAGGATCTTCCTATCGGCGTGATCCCGATCGACTCTATTTACACTCCAGTATCACGCGTCAATTTCCAAGTGGAAAATACTCGTGTAGGTCAGTCTTCTGACTACGATAAACTTTCTCTTGATGTGTGGACAGATGGTAGCATCGGTCCGAAAGAGGCGATTTCGCTCGGAGCAAAAATTTTAACCGAGCATCTAAACATCTTCGTGGGCATGACAGATGAGGCACAAACTGCTGAAATCATGGTCGAAAAAGAAGAAGATCAAAAAGAAAAAGTTTTAGAGATGACTATCGAAGAACTTGATCTTTCTGTTCGTTCTTATAACTGCTTAAAACGCGCTGGTATTAATACAGTACTAGAACTTGCGAATAAGTCAGAAGACGACATGATGAAAGTTCGTAACCTTGGACGTAAGTCACTTGAAGAAGTAAAAGCGAAGTTAGAAGAGCTTGGTTTAGGGTTACGCAAAGAAGACTAAGCGATTTAAACAAAACTTATAAGATCAGATATTTTTTATAAAGGAGGGAAACATCCATGGGTTACAGAAAACTTGGTCGTACAAGTTCTCAACGTAAAGCGATGTTACGTGACTTAGCTACTGATTTAATCATCAACGAGCGTATCGAAACTACTGAAGCTCGCGCTAAAGAAGTACGTAAAGCTGTTGAAAAAATGATTACTTTAGGTAAACGCGGTGATTTACATGCACGCCGTCAAGCTGCTGCATTCATCCGTCGTGAACTAGTAACAACTACTGATGCAGAAGGTAACGAAACAACTTCATTTGCACTTCAAAAGTTATTTGATGATGTTGCACCACGTTATGCAGAACGTCAAGGTGGTTACACTCGTATTCTTAAAGTAGGTCCTCGTCGTGGTGACGGTGCACCTGTTGTTGTGATTGAATTAGTTTAATCATAAGAGAAGACAAGTGGTGAAGAGGGTGGAATCACCACCCTCTTTCTTTATTAACGATTTATACGACAAATAATTAAGCTGAGCGTTATGATGAGCGGACACTTTTGTGTGGCGTCTCGTTTAGCTCTCCGCACCTCATTCTGAGGGAACAAGGGCTTGAGCACCCGCGTTTCTTGAAAATGTAACGACTAGCGCATTTCTATCGAATGAGGTGCGCGCTTTTTTATTTTTTAGGGAAGTAAGAGATAGCGCCAATTTAGTGGTGCTTTTTTTTATAGGCTGATTTTTTAATGGTAGTAAGTTGAGGGAGTATAGGGTGTCTCGTTCCAATATTTGATATATTCTTAAAAGATGGCCTATAAATTATAGTTAGGCTTATATGAGACAGACAAAAGAATGGCAAGTGATTTTAGCACTTTTCTTTTATCGACATACTGATTGTAGTAGAATTCATACATAAAAAAGTGTAAGTTAGTTAGTAGAGCTGAGCATGTAGAGAGGAGTTCTAGAAATGCCAGAAATTTTATCATTAAATAATGTGACATTTTCATATACACCAGAAGAAAAAGAAAGTCGCAATGCTGTCGAGAATGTAAGCTTTGCGGTACAGGAAGGGGAATGGATTGCCATTGTTGGCCATAACGGTTCCGGTAAATCCACTATTGCAAAGCTAATGAATGGATTGCTTTACCCACAGCAAGGTGATGTCCGTATTTTACGTCAACCATTGAGTGAAGAAAACCTGTGGGAAAGCCGTTCACAAATGGGCATGGTTTTTCAAAATCCAGACAATCAATTTGTTGGTGCGACAGTGCAGGATGATGTTGCTTTCGCTCTTGAAAATAACGGAGTACCGTTTGAAGAGATGGTAGAACGTGTACATGCAGCACTCGATCAAGTAAAAATGGGTGATTTTTTAGATCATGAGCCACATCATTTATCGGGTGGGCAAAAGCAGCGTGTTGCTATTGCAGGCGCACTTGCGTTGAAACCCAAGCTCCTTATTCTTGATGAAGCTACTTCTATGCTAGATCCTCAAGGACGTGTTGAAGTATTACAAACAGTTCAAACTTTACGTGCTGAAACAGGGTTAACGGTACTATCTATTACGCATGATTTAGAGGAAGCCATGCTTGCAGATCGTGTTCTCTTTATGAATGACGGAAAGAAATTTGCTGAGGGTACACCTGCTGAAATTTTTACACTTGGGGACAAGCTAGTTGAGTTCGGGTTAGACTTGCCATTTGCCATGAAGTTATCAAAGTTATTGCAAAAGGAAGGTGTTCCATTAATGGGACAACATATGACAGAAGAAGAGTTGGTGAATGATTTATGGACATCAAACTTCAACAAGTAAGCTATGCTTATGCACAGGGTACACCTTTTGAAAAACGTGCATTATTTGATGTGGATTTTGAAATCCCTTCACATACGTATCAGGCAATTATCGGACATACGGGTTCCGGTAAATCGACAATTCTTCAGCATTTTAATGCACTTCTAAAACCAACATCTGGAGAAGTACATATCGGAGATCGCATTGTTGTAGCTGGAAAAAAGGCCAAGGATTTAAAGGCTGTACGTCAAAAGGTTGGTATTGTGTTTCAATTCCCGGAGCATCAGCTGTTTGAAGAAACTGTATTAAAGGATATTATGTTTGGTCCTATGAACTTTGGTGTTTCGGAGCAAGAGGCAGAAGCACGAGCAAAGGAGCTAGTAGGCTTAGTAGGCTTACCAGGGGACGTACTTGAAAAATCACCTTTTGATTTATCAGGTGGACAAATGCGCAGGGTAGCAATTGCTGGCGTTTTGGCGATGGAACCTGAAGTGATTGTTTTAGATGAACCAACTGCAGGGCTTGATCCACGTGGTCAGAAAGAGATTATGGATATGTTTTATAAGCTACACAAGGAACGTGGCCTAACAACGATACTCGTTACGCATAGTATGGAGGACGCAGCTCGTTATGCAGATAGTATTATCATTATGCATGAAGGGAAAAATGTACTAAGTGGCACACCTCAAGAAATTTTCAAGGATGTAGAGACATTAAAGAATTTCCGCTTAGAACCACCTCGTATCGTACGATTTCAACAAAAAATCGAAAAAATGATAAACAATTCCTTCTCGAAGATATGTTTAACCGAAGAAGAGCTAGCAACTGAAATTGCTCGGGTCCTAAGAGAGGAGCGTGGACAGTCATGATGGAGAAAATGATATTTGGGCGCTTTCTTCCAGGGGATTCTCCAGTTCATAAGCTCGATCCACGATCAAAGCTTATATTTGTGTTTGCATTCATTATTATTGTTTTTTTAGCAAACAACACAGTGACATATGCTTTGCTATTAGCTTTTACCTTACTCATTGTGCTAGTGTCACGTATTCGTTTGTATTTTTTAATTAATGGTCTAAAGCCAGTACTTTTTTTAATGGCGTTTACCTTCTTAATTCATATATTTATGACGAAAGAAGGCGCCCCAGTATTTGAGTGGAAGTTTATCACTATTTATGAAGAAGGTATCCGACAAGGGATATTTATTTCGATACGTTTTCTAGTTCTAGTGTTTATGACATCTATCTTAACGCTTACAACGTCACCGATTTCCATTACGGATGGCATTGAAGTGCTGCTAAATCCATTAAAAGCGGTAAAAGTGCCTGTACATGAGTTAGCTCTGATGATGTCTATTTCATTGCGCTTTATTCCAACGTTAATGGATGAAACAGATAAAATTATGAAAGCACAAATGGCACGTGGTTCGGATTTATCTTCTGGACCAATAAAGGATCGTATTAAAGCGGTTGTGCCATTATTGGTACCTCTCTTTGTAAGTGCTTTTAAACGAGCTGAAGATTTAGCAACAGCTATGGAGGTAAGAGGCTACCGTGGTGGCGAAGGACGTACGAGATATCGCAAGCTAAAATGGGATATGAGTGATACATTTGCACTTATGTTATTAGTAGCAATGGCCGTATTACTATTCTTCTATAGAAGTTAAAAGGAGTAAGCTTTATGCGACGATTAAAAGCAATTATAAGTTATGATGGGACGCAATTTTCTGGCTATCAAGTACAGCCTGGGGAGCGTACGGTACAGGCAGAGCTTGAACGTGTTCTAGCCATTATGCATAAAGGGGAAAAGATAAAGGTAACAGCAAGTGGACGTACAGATGCAAGAGTGCATGCAACAGGTCAAACATTGCATTTTGATTCACCACTCGCGATTCCAGTAGATAAATACATGAAGGCATTAAATGTTCAACTGCCAAGAGATATTCGAGTAATGTCGATTGAAGAAGTAGCAGCCGATTTTCATGCTCGCTACAGTGTAACAGGAAAGCGGTACCGATATATATGGTCATGTGAGCCTGTACAAAGTCCATTTCGCAGACATTACACTGTAGAGACAAATGGTGTGAAACCAAATGTTGAGGCAATGCAGGATGCAACAAAGGCTATTATCGGTACACATGATTTTTCATGTTTTTGTGCAGCTAATACAAGTGTCAAAGATAAGGTGCGCACAGTGACTACACTACAATTCGAATGGTATGGTGAGGAGCTACATATGGTGATCGAAGGAAATGGCTTCTTATATAACATGGTTCGTATTATCGCAGGCACGCTGTGGGAAGTTGGTATAGGACGTCGTGACATGGAGAACGTGGAGCAAGTCGTTAAATCTATGAATCGCGATAAGGCGGGTAAAACTGCACCGCCACAAGGTCTATATCTTGAGAAAGTCTTCTATTAAAAGAATCACCACCAAAAGTTAAAATGCCATTTGTTAGAACGTATGCCATGCATATAAGTTGATTGGAGTGGAGACTGGGCGACTCCTTGGGGATCAGCGTCACAGATGAGACCCTGCAGCGAAGCGAAGCGGCTCATCGGACGCCCCCAGGAAAGCGCCCAGTCGGAACGGAAATCAACCACTCGTTTTGGTGATGAGCCATTATTATGTTATAAAATTTTTGACACGAAATAACATTATATTTAAAAAATGAAGGCTAATAAAAGCCCTAATTTAACCAATAAATGAATCTGAACAACTTCTCCAGGTGTTTATTGAAATTGCTTGACTTTAAAAGTCATTCATTATATGATAACAGATGGTATTTTCATTACCACCACAAATAAGCCCCGAAAACTTATAGTGTAGTTTAATGAAAAATAACGGTAATCGAATCGATTAGGAGGATATATACATGCGTACAACATTCATGGCTAAAGGTCACGAAGTAGACCGTAAATGGCTAGTAGTTGATGCAGAAGGCCAAACTCTTGGACGTTTAGCTTCTGAAGTAGCTGCTATCTTACGTGGTAAACATAAACCAACATTCACACCAAACGTTGACACAGGTGATCACGTAATCATCATCAACGCTGACAAAATCCATTTAACTGGTAACAAATTAGAGGGTAAACTTTACCGTCACCATACTCAATTTTCAGGTGGATTAAAAACTCGTACTGCTGGTGAAATGCTAGACAAGTACCCAACAAGAATGATCGAATTAGCAATCAAAGGGATGCTTCCTAAAAACTCTTTAGGTCGCAAAATGTTCGGTAAACTAAACGTTTACACTGGAACAGAACACCCACATGCTGCACAAAAACCAGAAGCATACGAGCTTCGCGGATAATATAAATTAAGAGGAGGATATTACTTTGGCACAAGTTCAATACATCGGCACTGGTCGCCGTAAAAGCTCTGTAGCTCGCGTACGTTTAGTACCAGGTACAGGTAAAATTGTTATCAACAAACGTGAAATCGAAGAATACGTACCATTCGCTGCATTACGTGAAGTAATTAAACAACCATTAGTAGCTACTGAAACTACAGGAAGCTATGACATCCACGTAAACGTTAATGGTGGTGGATACACTGGTCAAGCTGGTGCAGTACGTCACGGTATCGCTCGTGCTCTACTTCAAGTAGACCCAGAATTCCGTGCTGCATTAAAATCTGCTGGATTACTTACTCGTGATTCACGCATGAAAGAACGTAAAAAACCAGGTCTACGCGGCGCTCGTCGTGCACCTCAGTTCTCAAAACGTTAATATCGTTGTTATATCAACGTTTTCCAAGCCCTTTCTCGAATTTTCGAGAAAGGGTTTTTTTGTTTGGAAAATGTTATTATACCTGGGTTCTTATACTTAGAATTTCAAGTATTCCAAGAAATCCTGAGGCACTGTTATTGTCTGGAATATTAGTAGCAATTATGATGTGTAATTTACATAGAAATGGCTGATACTACTGTTAAGTTGTTTATTCTGAAAGTGGAGGTCAATATATGAAAAAGCTACTAATATTATCACTTGCAGCAATGGCACTTCTTGGTGCATGTCAGAATAAAACTGACGTAAAAAAAACGGAGGAAGTAAAAACAGGGAATACTGCAGATCAGAGACAGGGTGAAATAACAGAAGGTCAAGCAAACGCTAACATTCTTAGTAGTGCAAACTGGCAAGCCACAAAAGTTTACGATAAAAAAAATAAAGATGTAACAGCTGAGAATTCAAATTTAATGGGCCTTGCGAAATATGACGCTGACTCAGGACGCTATGAATTCTTCGATCCAAATACAGCTGGAAGTATTGACGATAAAGGGACTTTCTTTATTACGCATGACGGAAAGCATAGAATATTGATTTCACAAACGAAAAATTACCAAGTAGTTGAAGAAATTACTACGGTAAAAAATAATATGTTTACGTCTAAGAGAATGGGTAAAGATGCAAATGGCAACGATGCAGAGGTATTCGTTGAGCATGCCCCTTATAAGGAAAAAAAGCTAACATTTACTGAATCAGCTAAAGCTTTAAATAATTCTACAGGCCCAATTGTTAAGGATGTGGATGGAGATAAAATCTTAGCTGATACGCTTTGGCAAGGAACAGTTGTATTAGATGTAAACAAAAATGATGTAACACAATATAATACAAATTTTATTAGTATTGCGAAATATGATGCTAATACGAATAAATATGAATTTTTCAATCCTGAAACAGGTAAAAGTCGCGGTGACTATGGATACTTTAATGTTATCGATGGAAATAAATTAAGAGCCCATGTTTCAATTGGCGACAATAAATATGGAGCTGTGCTCGAAATTACCGAGCTAAATAATAAAAAATTCACGTATCAAAGAACTGGTAAAGATAAAGATGGTAAGGATATAACAGTATTTGTTGAGCATGAACCTTATACAGGTAAGTTTAAACCTGAATTTACACTAAAATAAAAAATATTAACGGCGTTAGTCCTTGTTGTTTAAATGGATTAATGCCTTTTTATTTTTACTAAAAAGTATCTTCTACTACAAAACAAACCTCTTAATTATAGCTTCTTTCGATATACAAATATCCGCTGAAAGTAGGCTGAAAATTCCTTTCCGATTACTTAAAGAGTTTTTTTACTTTCTGGCATAGTTTAATCACTAACTTCGTACACTAAATATAAAAGGGTGGTGGATATGGGTGAAGCGCTGGCTTGCACTAGGAGTAATTATGCTAATGAGTATAGTGGTCGTGGCATATGAAACGAATGCTTCGAACCGTAACTTCTTCTTACCGGACCCACTTGGTGGCCAAAAAATTGTCATCGATGCGGGACACGGAGGTCAAGATGGAGGTGCTTCAAAGGGCGAAGTAATTGAAAAGGATATTACACTTGCAATTGCTCAGCATGTTGAGAAGCAATTAAAGAAAAAAGGCGCAACGGTCGTAATGACACGAACAAAAGATGGAGATGTTATCGATGAGCACGCGTCCTCAGAAAAGTTTGGAACATTGAGAGAACGAAAAAAGCAGGACATCTTTTTAAGAAAAGATATAGTAGAAAAAGAAAAACCGGATATTTTTATTACAATTCATGCAAATGCCATTCCTGAAACAAAATGGCGTGGAGCACAGGTGTTTTATCATCAAGAAGGACATGCTGAAAGTGAATTATTAGCAAAGAGCATTCAAGATGCTATTCGTACTAATTTGAAAAATACTGACCGAGAAGCAATGTCTATAAAACAAATATATTTACTGAAAAAAGCTGAGGTACCTGCTGCACTAGTCGAAACAGGATTTATAAGTAATGATGAGGAATGTGCACTATTAACAGATAAGAAATACCAAGAAAAAATGGGAGATGCCATTGTTGAAGGTATAGAAGAGTATTTATTAGCTAAAATTGAATAGAGCAACAACACAACGTAAATTAAATCATTATGATATACTAACATTGAGATAATATAAGGGGAGTGTTCGTCGTGATAAATGAACAACAAGTACGAGAAATACTAGGACAACTACAAGATCCATTTTTACATAAATCATTCGCAGAAACAGACGGTATTACAAACGTAACAATAAAAGAAGAGAAGAATCATGTCAGTGTAAAAATTGCGATTGCTAAAACAAATACACCTGAACAATTACAGTTACAAATGAAAATTGTTGAAGTTTTGAAAGAAGCGGGTGCAAATACAGTTGGAATTCGTTTCGAAGAGCTGTCAGCAGAAAAACTACAGAGCTTCCGTGGCGTAGCAACTGAAGCTGAGGCACAAGATATTTTATCTCCGCTTAGTACAGTACAAGTTATTTCAATTGCCTCTGGTAAAGGCGGTGTAGGGAAATCTACAGTATCAGTAAACTTAGCTGTTGCATTAGCTCGTCTAGGTAAGAAGGTTGGCTTAATTGATGCTGATATTTATGGATTCAGTGTGCCTGATATGATGGGTGTTACAGATATGCCTAAAGTAGTAGACAATCGAATTTTCCCTGTTGATCGTTTAGGTGTGAAAATGATTTCGATGGGCTTCTTTGTTGAAAATAACGCACCGATTGTATGGCGTGGACCAATGTTAGGTAAAGTGTTAGATCAGTTCTTCCGTGATGTAGAATGGGGCGAGCTAGACTATCTACTATTGGATTTACCCCCAGGTACAGGTGACGTTGCATTAGATATTCACCAAATGCTTCCTTCATCAAAAGAAATTGTTGTAACAACACCACATCCAACGGCAGCGTTCGTCGCAGCTCGTGCGGGTGCAATGGCTTTACAAACAGACCATGAAATTTTAGGCGTTATTGAAAACATGGCATGGTATGAATCAAAATCAGGTGACCGTGAATTCGTATTCGGTCAAGGTGGAGGTCCAAAGTTAGCAGAAGAGCTACGTACAGAGCTACTTGGTCAAATTCCTCTTGGTCAACCTGACTGGTCAGAAGAAGATTTTGCACCTTCTGTTTATGCTGAAAAGCACACAACAGGACAAATCTATTTAGACATCGCGACGAACATCATCAATAAATTAAATAAATAATGAAAACGGATTTCCTCAAACAATGGAGGAAATCCGTTTTTACATATAAGTGGTTATTGAGTGCCTTTTTTCTCATTACCCTCACCACCGCCAGCTTCTTCTTTTTTACCGCCGCCAGCCTTACCTGTCTCTCCACCGCTCTTCCTAATAAGCTCCTGCCATTTTGTTTGCATAAGCGGACTTTCAATCGTTTCCTTGACGACTTCCTCCATTTGTTTTCGTATATTGGAGGATTTTAGAATAGTCTCTAACTGCTTTTGCATATCTGGCTGGCCAAAGAAAGCTTCCATATCTTTTTGGAAAGTGGGGTCTTTTATTAATTCCTTCATAATATCCTGTTGTTGCTTCTGCATACTTTTAGCTACGGTTTCCTTAAATTTTGGATCTTCGAACGTTTTCTTCCAAAAGTCTTCTGCTTCTTTGGAAAGCAAGGTAGCCTCAGTAGCCTTCTTCACTTCATCATGTTCCAAAACTAATAATTCACGGAAACTTGGTTCCTCTAAAAGCTTTCGCAGCGCCTTTTTACCATCCTCAGTTTGTAAAGAGTCGATCATTATTTTTTTTATTTCTTCATAGGACATGGTAGAGGCTTTATCTTGTGAACAGGCAGAAAGAAACAGCATTAGAATTAGTAGTAAGAAGAATTTTCGCATCAATCATCAGTCCTTTCTATAGATAGACTCTTTCAATTATTGTTCACATTTATGATGACTTTATGTATTGGTTACGATGAGAAATAGCTTTTTTAACAATGCATTGTTAAAATAAGTACAGATATATATTGAGAAATTGGGGGACTTTTAGTTGTGACGATACGTAATTGGGCAAAGTTTTTCTTCTTTGCAATGCTCGTTGGTGGCGCAGTCAACGGAATTTGCAGTTTATTTATTCGATGGGACTTCTTTCAACCATACATAACAAATGGTCACTGGGGTGAATTTTTAGCCGGGCTTTTATGGATGGTTTTCTTAGGATTTACAATGAGTGTTATTGCACAAGCAGGCTTTTTTGCTTATTTAACGCTCCATCAAGTGGGAGTTAATATTTTTAGAACACTTACATTATGGAATTGGGTACAGCTATTATTAATTGCTATTACTATTTTTGATATTATATTCTTCCGCTTTATACCAGGTGTAAAAGATGGACAAAGTTGGTTATTCTATGTTGGCTTGTTAATTGTATTAATAGTAGGTGCTATAGCAACAGCTATTCAAAAAGTAAAATTAACTGGAAAAAAACACGTTTTCGTTTCGGCATTATTTTTTATGATTGTTGTTACAACACTAGAATGGACAATTGCATTAATGGGTCGCGATGAAAATATTAACGAGTATGTTGCACTATTACTATTCCCACTACTTGCTGTAAATGCTTATCAATTATTAGTATTACCAAAATATAATGCAAAATCCGAAGAAGATCGTCAAAGATTAGAAGCACGCCGCAAAGCACGTCGTGAACAAGCTAAAAACGCGTAATAATTAACAAAAGAAGTTGCCTCTATTAGTTAGAGGCAACTTCTTTGTTATCCCGCATTAACGGGCGGGCAGTAATTATCGAAAGTGAAGCGTCAGGTACAAGACTTCTGCCGTAAAATTTAGCGAAAGTGTGGGAAATCAACTGTCCGTAAAAGCCCGATTGGTGAAGACTAATAATCAGTGGGGACCACTGATTAAAGTTTCGCTTTATGGTGATTTTTTTGTTTGAACTTTATAGCCGAATATATTTTCCTCAATCGACATAAATTTATTTTGTTGTAGAAATGTATTCAGCTCTTTAATCGAGATTTTATTATTTTGGTGTAAAGACATAAAAACAAAATCTCCCTTTTGTAATTTAGGTGTTTTTTCACCTTTCCAGATTAGAGAGGGAGAAAGTATATTCATCTGCTGTTGAAATAAGTTATTTTGTAAATCCTGCGAATACTGGTGATTTCGTGTTGCAAACCAAAGTGGGGTTTCTTGAAAATGCTTTTCGTAAGTATTAATATCCTTTTGAACGACGGCAAGATCAATTGGCTTATCTACGGAATCCTCAGGCCCTAATAATCCTGTAGGTAGTTTTCGCTCTTGAATGACTTTTAGGTGCTCGGATGAACGTTCAATCCATGCAGCATCTAACAAAAGAAGCGGATAAGGTTCTTTTATAGTTTTAAGCCAATCCAACAGGGTTTCATCAGAGAAAGAAATTTCGACAATAAGTGATGTACCATAATGTCCTTTTGTTACAACTGCTGGAGCATCAGCGATATTAAATACAGAAATCATAGTAGAATTTATCGGCTTTATAAAGACAAACAGTATTACGATGAAAAGCAGTGAAATCAACGTTTTACGAACCATTCATAACAACCTCGTTTCTATATTTTTAACTTCTTTCAGCAAATGTTTTCGTAGCGAAAGCAAAGCGTCAGCTACAAATGTTTTCGTAGCGAAAGCAAAGCGTCAGCTACAGAAGTTAATGCCTCCGGCGGATGTCACGGAATCGGAAAGGAGTTAATAAAGGATGTTAGCCTAAAATCATCGCATCCATGCGATAACGGCTAACTGACCTGCATCACGCAGGCCTAAGCACAAAGCCGATTCCGGACGCAATTATGCCGAGGCATAATTGATACAGTAAAATAAAGTTCTTAAAAAAACTTATGATTTAGTGTTGACTTTCATGATTAATCGATGATATTATGTATAAGTCGCCAAGAGGTGACGCGGTAAACGAAAAAATGAACCTTGAAAACTGAACAAGCAAAACGTAATCAATAAAGTTTTTAATAGCTAACCTTGAGTTAGTGAACGAAACAAAATTTTGGACATCAAACATGATGCCAGCAAAACAATTTGAGCTAATCAAATTTCTTTTTATGGAGAGTTTGAT
>NZ_JBHZDH010000051.1:0-12400 GCF_042755925.1 Lysinibacillus sp. NPDC059133
GCGACAGCAACAATTGTTTTATCTGTGCGAAAGCGTAGCGACAGCAACAACAAATGTTTTCTGTAGCGAAAGCAAAGCGGCAGCTACAAAGCGCCCAGCCGGAACGGAAATCAACCCCTCGTTGTGCCGAAGAGTAATACTATTCATTTACGTAATAGGATTTCAACAAACTAAAAGGATGCCGAAACTAGTTCAGCATCCTTATTTATTTTAATCTTCATCATCCTCGGAAGGATCATCAAATGGTAGTTGATAGATATATTGTGCTAAATGTGCAATTGGAGTAGTTTCTAAAAATGATGATTCTGCTTCGTTCGCTTTTAAAATATTGATTTCTTCATTCAGTCGTTCCATTTTTCGATCGAGTTCAGCTACTTGAATGGCTGCCTCCTTCAATTCAAAACGGATATGTTCAGGTACTTCCTTGTTGTATTTGTAATAGATTTTATGTTCAAGGCTAGCCCAGAAGTCCATTGCAATTGTTCGAATTTGAATTTCGGCATATACCTTCTCCATACGATCAGACATAAAAATGGGGATTTTTATTATAAGATGCAAGCTTTGATAGCCATTTCCCTTTGGGGATGCAATATAATCCTTTACCTCCACAACTTCAATATCATTTTGTGCCTGTAACATTGCACTCACTTTATATATATCTTCTACAAAGGAGCATGTAATTCGGACGCCTGCGATATCACGAATGTTTTCACGAATTGCTTCAATAGATGGCTTAAGGTTCCTTTTCTTGACCTTCAATAATATACTTTTCGGTGATTTTACTCGAGTTGATAAATGCTCTATCGGGTTATATTCATGAATTAGTTTAAACTCTTCTTGTAAAATATTTATTTTCGTTTCAATTTCCTGCAAGGCAAATTTATAGGCTAAGAAGAAGCGTGTTAATTCTGTTTGTAAAGTTTGTATAGTAGTTGCTTCAAGTTCATTTTTCATACTTCATTAAATCCTTTCTATTAATAAATGTGCACACAACTAATAGTAGCTTTTCGAAACTAGCTACTATATAGAAATAAGTGCTCTGAATCTTATAGCGTTATTGTTTCATCTAGTTCAAATAAAAAAAGGGGAGTTTAGTCCCTATAGTAAATCAAACGATAATTTCAGCATTTAGTTTCATAAAAAGGAAAAATATAATCCATATTATAAAGTGACTTCACAATACCCCGCCTTGTTTGCAATAATCCACTACGTCTGAATAATGCAAATCTCCACCAAAAATTGAAAGAGCGCTACCGATTGTAACGTGAAGTCTACCATTTGCGATATTTTTAAATTTCTTTAAGTCGTCTAAAGATCGAACGCCACCAGCATATGTTGTTGGAATCGTTGTCCAAGAGGCTAAATCATGCACTAGGCTTTCCTGTATACCACCTTTTTTTCCTTCCACATCAACAGCGTGAATAAGTAGTTCATCACAGAAATTTTCGATAAATACAATAGACTCAGCATTTACTTCAAAATCACTAAACTTTGTCCATTTATCAGTAACAACAAACCATTTTCCATCGCGCATACGGCAGCTTAAATCAATGACAAGATGCTCTTTACCAATATTCTGTACTAATTGTTTGAGACGATCTAAATGGAGCTTACCATCATAGAAAATAAATGATGTAACAATAACATGAGTAGCTCCTGCATCAATATATTTTTTTGCATTTTCTGAGGTGATGCCGCCGCCTACCTGCAACCCTTGAGGATATGCTGCTAATGCTGCTAATGCGGCCTCTTCGTTTCCATCACCTAGCATAATGACGTGACCACCTGTTAATTGATCCTTGGCAAACATTTTTGCATAATAACTAGAGTCATGATTTGAAATATAGTTCTCGATAACTTCTTGATCGTTATGACCTAGTGTGCTGCCAACAATTTGTTTTACTTTGCCATCGTGTAAATCGATGCAAGGTCTAAATTCCATTAGCTTCACAATCCTTCCGTACAATAAATTCACCTATATCATAGCATGGAAAGGTTGATAATAACTGTGAATTATCAGTTATCGAAATATTCTTTCAGTGTTTTCGTAGCAAAAGTGATACGGCAGCTACAAAATTTTTTGTAGCAAATTAAAATGATCAGCTAACAGAAGTCTCCCGTCCCTTCAGCGTGTATCCAAGCAACCGCTGAAATAGAGGTCTGCATTGGTAAAACGCTACGTCCTGTGGCATTACCGATGCAAGTTTAAAAAAGACGATTTCGGGCGCATTGTTTATCTGTAGCGAAAGCAAAGCGACAGCTACAATTATGTCGAGACATAATTGATTAAAATTTAGTGAATTCTCTTTTTAAACGATTTTTCAAGTTACGGTATGGTAAAATATAATGATTGAAATGAACGGGAAAGGACGAACCGAAAATGGCAGATAATCTTGATTTATTTGAACTAAATAAATTTTTTATACTCGGACGTCCAATCGTCTCTATCTTCCATAATGCGCAAAATATGTATTCGATAGTTCGTGTGAAAATTCAAGAGACCAACTTACAGTATGAAGATAAAGAAATAATAGTTGTTGGATATTTTCCGCCGCTACAAATGGATGAACAATATCGTTTTACAGGGTTATTGAAACAACATCCAAAATATGGTGTGCAATTTCAAATTGAGACATTTACAAAGGAAGTGCCAGCAACAGAGCAAGGAATTATTCATTACTTATCGAGTGATTTGTTTGTTGGAATCGGAAGAAAAACCGCTGAAACAATCGTAGAGAAACTAGGCGCAAATGCGTTACGTCTTATTTTAGAGGACCCAAATGCGCTTGATGCTGTACCTCGTTTATCTGCTGAAAAAAAAGAGGTTATCCATCGTACGATTGAACAAAATCTAGGCTTAGAACGTGTGATGATTCAACTTAATGAATGGGGTTTCGGACCACAGCTCGGCATGAAAATTTACCAAACATATCGCACAGAGGCAATTGAATTATTAACTGAAAATCCATATCGCCTAATTGAAGATGTAGAAGGTGTAGGTTTCTTTCGTGCGGATGAACTAGGTTCTAAATTGGGTATTACCGGCAATCATTCAGACCGTATTAAGGCGGCGATTCTACATACTCTCAATACTGCAGCATTATCGGATGGGCATGTGTATTTAGATGCAGAAAATGTTTTACCACTTGTAAAAGATATGCTTGAGCAAAGCCAACGAGAGGAAATTCCCTTTGAAATTATTTCTAAAGCTTGCATCGAATTGCGAGAGGAAAGTAAGATTTGTGGGGAAGAAACGAGACTCTATTTGCCATCTCTATATTTCTCAGAAGTAGGAATTGCATCAAAAATAGTAGGTTTAATCGAACGTAACAAGAAAGCTGAACATTTTAGTAAGGACGAAATACGTAAAGCGATAGGTGAAACAGAAGAGCTGCTCAATGTCACATATGCTGAAACACAAGCGAATGCTATTCAACAAGCGCTAAACTCAGCCGTTATGATTTTAACTGGTGGACCTGGTACAGGTAAAACAACTGTTGTTCGGGGTGTAGTAGAAGTGTATGCAAAGCTACACGGACTATCATTAAACCCGAAGGAATATGCACAAAAAGAAGAGCCATTTCCGATTATTTTATGTGCTCCAACAGGACGTGCGGCCAAGCGTTTATCGGAATCAACAGAGCTTCCCGCAATGACAATTCATCGATTGCTAGGTTTTACTGGTCAGGAAAAAGAGGAAGAAACTGAGCGTGAAGTTACAGGAAAACTCATTATTGTAGACGAAATGTCGATGGTCGATACTTGGCTCGCACATCAATTATTAAAATCCTTGCATGAGGATGTACAAGTTGTATTTGTTGGCGATCAAGATCAACTTCCGCCAGTAGGACCAGGACAGGTGTTAAAGGATTTGTTGGCTTCCGGGCAAATACCTACTGTGGAATTAACAGAGGTTTATCGACAAGCAGAGGGCTCAACTATTATTGAACTTGCTCACCAAATTAAACGTGGTAATATCACAAATGACTTAACGTTAAAAACGTCTGATCGTTCATTTATTAAAGCCTCATCAGATCAAGTAGCAAACGTTGTCACACAGGTTGTGAAAAGTGCGGTTACGAAAGGGCAAGAAATTCGAAATATCCAAGTGCTAGCACCAATGTACAAAGGTCCAGCAGGAATAGACAATTTAAATAAAATGATCCAGGAGCTTATTAATCCAAACGATACTGGTACTAGAAAAGAGCTCGTCTTTGGGGATGTCACATATCGTATAAAGGATAAAGTCTTACAACTTGTCAATCAACCAGAAAGTAATGTTTTTAATGGTGATATGGGTGAGGTAATCAGTATTATTAAGGCAAAGGAAACAATTGAGAAACAAGATTTGCTTGTTGTATCATTCGACGGTATTGAAGTAACTTATCAACGTACTGACCTCAATCAATTGACACTTGCCTACTGTTGTTCTATTCATAAATCGCAAGGCTCTGAGTTCCAAACGGTTATTATGCCGGTCGTACGAGGCTATTCTAAAATGTTGCGTCGTAATTTGTTATATACAGGTATTACGCGTGCAAAAAATTTCTTAATTTTATGTGGTGAGCCTGATGTGCTAGCTGATGGTTTACAGCGTACGGATGATTTACAGCGCTTCACGTCTCTACGTGCAAGGCTCAATCCAATGGATAATGCAGAGGAAATTGTAGAATTAGAAACGATTCCATTAAACGAAGATTTACAAAATGAAAAACAAGCCATTGATTTCAAGCTAACGGTAGAAACGGAATCATATATCCATCCATTGATTGGAATGGACGGTATCTCGCCATATGATTACTTAGATAAGTAAAAGAGGATAGTATGAGGGGCAGAAAAAGTAATCAATAACAACATTCGACCAAATGGTCCTACCATATGCACAGTAAAATACAAAACCCGATCAATTCGAATTGATCGGGTTTTGTTGTGCGACCTTTTTGATTAGTGAATGCCAACTAAGTGATGTTTAACTACTTCATATGCTTGGCACACATTTTTAAATTGATCTTTTTCTTTGGCGATCATATCTGAAGCAATAGAAAATAAAAGATTTTCTTCATTATGGTCCTCCATTTTGCTCATTAAAGCAGCTTCCATTTGCGCCACGTACGAGATGATTTGTTTATTCATATATATTCTCCTTTAATAAAAAAGATGTTTTCGTTTTTAGTTTCGAAGCTATCTTACACCTGCATAAATAAAAAATCTAGAAATTCTGTACTAGTCGAAGGAGACTTTTTTGTGAATGTGTCGCAAAAATGAACTTGTTAAAAAAGTGCTGATTGAAACCGTTTTTCTCTAAAATAACTGAAAAATCGTGCAATGAAGGCAGTTTTTAACTGTATTTATAAAGTAGTACAGTTTGTGAATTATGAGGGGTTGCTATAATACAGCTTGCTGAAGCGGAACCTATTTTAGGGAATGTCATATACTAAATAAGTATAAAAAACATTTGTAACGTTTAGGGGTGACTGCATGCCAGTAATTACAGGAAAGCAATATATCGACCGTATTGACGCTTTACAAACATATATTTCAATTGATGGGAAAGTTGTCACAGGGAAGGTGTCGGAGCATCCAGCATTTAAGGGAGTAATGCAGAGTCAGGCAAGGCTTTTTGATTTACAAAATGAAGAGGCATTGGTTGAAAAGATGACATATGTTTCACCAACGAGTAATAACCGTGTAGGTATGTCTTTCCTTCAAGCGGTGACAGTCGAAGATCTCGTGAAAAGACGTAATGCAATACGTGAGTGGGCATTATCCAATAATGGCCTTATGGGGAGAAGCCCGGATTACATGAATACGACATTAATGGCTCTAGCATCGGTTGCAGAATATTTGAAAGATAAGCCAAATTGTTTCCCTCAGCATTTGTTAAAATTTTATGAGTATGCTCGAGAGAATGATTTGACTATGACACATACATTTATCGAGCCACAAGTAAACCGTCAAAAATTTTATTTTGAAGATGAAGAGGTTACAATTGCAGCTAAGATTGTCGATAAAACGAGCGAGGGGTTAGTCATTAAAGGTGCGAGATTACTAGCGACACAGGGAGGAATTACAGATGAACTCCTTGTTATATCAACAAATGGTTTTGATGAAGGAAAAGGCTATTCTTTCTCAATACCAAGTAATACAAAAGGTTTAAAGTTTTTATGTAGGCAATCATTTGTCGGAGGAGAATCGGCTTTTGATTATCCATTAAGTAGTCGTTACGAGGAAATGGATGCAATCGTTGTATTTGATAATGTTGTAGTACCGTGGGAACGCGTCTTTTATTATGAGAATGTGGAAGTTGCCAATAACTTTTTGAACGTAAGTGGTTTTCAAACACATGGTTTACACCAAGTTCTTACACGACAAATTGCCAAAACTGAATTTGTCTTAGGTGTTGTACAGTCAATTATAAATACGATAAATATCGGCGAATACCAACATGTACAGCAAAAGGTAGTTGATATCATCGTGACATTAGAAACGATGAAAGCCTTACTGTTAAAGTCTGAAATAGAAGCAAAAAAAGATGCTTTTGGTTTTATAAGACCTGACCTTCCAACAGTACAAGTAGCTATTCAGGTTTTCCCTAAAGTGTATCCGACCTTTACAGAAATTATCCAGCTACTTGGCGCAAGTGGACTAATGTCCATTCCAAGTGAAAAAGCATTTACTGCGGATGACGGCGATCTTGAACACTATTTACAATCTTTTCAAGATGGTGGAGAGGAGCGCGTCAAAAAATTCCGCCTAGCTTGGGATTTAACGATGAGTAGCTTCGGTACAAGACAAACACTGTATGAGCGCTTTTTCTTTGGGGACCCAGTCCGTTTAGCTAGCGCGCTTTATAATTCTTACAATAGGGAAGAATTAGTGAATAGAGTAGAAAGCTTTTTAAAAAATAATAATTAGTTTCGAGGAAGTAACTGTTTAAAACTAATTTAAACAGTTACTTCTCTTTGATATGAGTTGCTGTGAAAAATATACAATATCAATAGCTTTATAGATTAGTCAGCACATCATCAAAAGTAACGATTCCAAGGAGTTGAAAGTTCTCTGTTACAACAGGGACTGCTAAAAGACCATATTTGCGTATGATTTGGAAGACCTCAGATTGGTCTGTGTTGGCAGTCACTGAAATGATTCCAGAGTTCATAATTTCACCCATTCGACTCTCTGATGGGGAAATGATAAGCTCTCGTAATGATATGACACCAAGCAATTGTTTATTGGAATCTGTAACGTATAAGTAATAAAAAGTTTCTGCATCTACTTCGCTATGCTTTAGACGTTCAAACACATCAATTACTAAATCATCTTTTGCAACTATTACTACGTCTGTTGTCATCAAGGCTCCCACTGACCCTTTTTTGTATTGAAGTAATTGCTTAATATCATCGGCTTCATCTTTTTCCATTTGCGCTAAATAATAATCAGCTTCTTTATATGATAGTAGCCCCAAAAAATCGGTAGCGTCATCTGAAGGTAATTCATTTAACATCTCCACTGCAAATGGACGGTCAAGCTCCAAAATACACTTTTTCTGTAAAGATGGTTCTAACTCGCTAAAAATTTCTCCAAATTCACAAGGAGTTAAAAATGAATAAATTGTGAAGCGTCTTTCCTCACTAAGTTCTATAAAAAATGTTGCTTGATCCATAGGGTGTAAATCTAGAAAATCCTTTCGAAAAGAATCTTTTTTTCCAGACTTTAAAGATTGCAACATGTAGTATGTGTACTCTTCTTTATATTTATATTGATGTAGTCTAATCATTATTGACGCTCCTTTCTATTACAAATTCTCAATTTCGACACTCAGGACGTGATCAATCTTTTTGACATAATAATAAATCTCCGTCGTATATTGGTCTTCTGGTACCGAAAGAATTAAGTCAATTAATTGGTGATCGTTATCAATATCTTTGAGCTTGAAATGCCGAATTTTATACTCGTATTTTTTGGAAGATCCATTTTGCCCTCTATGCTTAATCATTTTAATTAATTCTGTCATACGATAATTCGATTCCACGATAATCTTTAATGAAATATCCTGTCGGTTAAGTGTTGATAAACCTAATGTTTTAATAAAAAAGGGCACAATGTTGACTGCCACTATCAAAAGGATGACAGCACATGTTGCCTCTATATAAAACCCCGCCCCGATAGAAATTCCAAGGGCAGAAGCTGACCAGATTAGCGCAGCGGAAGTAAGACCAGAAATCACCTCGTTACTTCTTCGTAAAATAACACCAGCACCAATGAAACCAACTCCACTTACAATCTGCGCAGCAAGTCTCATCGGATCCATATTCGGATGGTTGGCACCTCCAAATTTTCCGAATGCTTCTATGGAGACAATGGTTAATAAACAGCTGGCAATACAGATGACCATACTAGGTCTCATGCCAAGTTGTTTTTGTTTAATCTGTCTATCAATCCCAATCAATAATCCGAATAGTAAAGCTAGGCTTAACTTGATTATCATTTCTACTGTCATTATCATCGTCAATCACCTCTTCAGTTCTTTTTATAGAATGCCACTAAAATAAAAATAATATAAAAAAGCTCCCGTAAAAAAGGGAGCTTCTTGCTTAGAATGTATCTTGTTCGACGTACACATCAAATAAACCTATCTTGGTAAACGCCAATTTGCGAAAAAATTCATAATTGGGTTTTTGAAGTAAGGGACATATGCGGACTGAACGCAAAAACGCTGCCTTTTGCCATATTCGAATTATTTAAAAATATGAAATGCCATATCGAATAACTATCCATCACATGTTCCCCCTTTTATAGTCAAATAAAATAAAACCCCCTCTAACGATTTAGAGGGGGTGAAAAGCGCACAAAAAAACAAAAAAAGTACGTTCGTTTCCCCTTAATCGAGTTTTAGCACTATACACCGTAAAGAAATGACATCATTTCTTAGCCACCTTAAGAAAAGCCTTAATTCGGCAATTCCTGTTCTACCCATGGGTATCTTTCGATATTTCTGGGCAGTGGCCTATGTTTGCATAGGAGCCTCACCTAACGAGGACATATAGTTTTCAAGTGAATTGTACTCCGAATAATTTTGGTTGTCAACAACTGTTCAAAAGAAAAAACCTTAAAAAATGGTATCAGGGAAATAGTGTATTTTCGGTGCATCATCATAACATGGGAGGATTTCTGTTCCGTCTGGGGGTCCGATTAGCCACTTGGGGCAAAATGATATTGGCTACGAATGCGTATCACAGAGACGTAATTCCTCTTTACCCTTCCCTCGCCTACTGGCTCGCTCCAGGGTCTTGTAAATCCTCTATTTGATGAGCCATATTTTTATGCTTACAATTTTTACTTAATCAAATTGTGGGGTAGAGATTTTTCGAATTTAAAATTTATAAATTTGTAATTTACGATAATCAATAGCCTCTGTAACAGTTGTTAAGCCCTTTTCAGAATACGTAAGTTTTTTTATTTAAAACTGCTGAACAAAAAATCTAAATAGGATCAATACAAAAATCGATGAAAATACATAGAGTGGAGAGGGGCAATTGCTTTTTGTCTCTCTACTTTCGTTACGGAGCAAAGTTTACTGGAATCTTTTTGGTAATATGTGAGCTACGAGATTATGCCGAGGCATAATTGATTAGAGTAAAGTATTACGAAAGCTCTTTATCTGTTTTGTTTGAGAAAATTTTTTTCGTAAACAACCGCAAATTTCTACTCCGTTTATTTCTTATTTCGCACGGGAATTCGTAATAAAAAAAACCTAAAAAAAATTTTTTGACTCTTGACAAATCAAAAAATACGGCTTACGATTGCGAAGAAATTAAATAAAACCTCGTTAGGTGAGGCTCCTATACAAACATAGGCCACTGCCCAGAAATATCGAAAGATGCCCATGGGTAGAACAGGAATTGCCGGATTAAGGCTTTTCATAAGGTGGCTAAGAGATAAATTCATCTCTTTACGGTGTATAGTGCTAAAACTCGACTAGGGGGAATCGAAAGTGCTTTTTTGTGCTGCTTATTTTTGTGCACTTTTTAAACCCTCTAGGACTCCTAGAGGGTTTTTTAATTTCCAAAAAGATCCTTATTGCATAATGCCATATCGATTAAATCCTTTTAGCAGGGGTAAAAGAGTTCATTTTTAGAAAGGAGGGGGTCAAAATGGAGAGTCCGAGTCCGACCGATGAAGATAGTAGGAGTAAAAAACTTAAATCTGTTTTAATTCAGCAGATTAGGAGGGCGATTCAATGCTTAAAATCTATAAAAGAAGCAAAGAAGGGCTACTGGAAGAACAGCCTAAGATCGTTCAGGGTAGCTGTGTATATCTCACTGAACCATCCGAAGAGGATATACAGTATGTTGCTAATCGACTTGGAGTATCAACTGACTTTATTAGTGACTCCCTTGATATTGATGAACGATCACGAATAGAAAAAAGCGGAAATGATTTATTACTGATTGTCAATGTACCCTTAAAAATGCCAAATGGTGAAACTATACCATATAGGACAATTCCAATCGGTATTATTCAAACAAGTGAAGTAATTGTAATAATTTGTCGCGTTAATCATCCGATTTTACAGGAATTTAGCAAAATTCTCGATAAGAATTTTAATAACAATATAAACGTATCTTTTATTTTACAATTGTTGCTTATTTCGGCCCGTTATTGTTTACGATGCCTTGATGATATTAATCAAAAAGTTATTGTATCTGAAAAATTAATACAAAAATCAATCAAGAACAGTGAAGTGTATACTTTACTCAATATAAATAAGAGTCTTGTTTATTTCATAAAGGCGTTAACAGTAAATCTTGTAATGATGAGGAAATTGTCAAGAGTACTTGAAATGAATGAAGAAGATGAAAAACGGATGCAAGACACTCTTAATGAGATGCAACAAGCTCTTGATACATCAAAAATTTACAACGAAAATTTAGGTAATATGATGGATGCATATTCTGCGGCGATTGAAATTAACCTTAGTGTTGTAGTGAAAGTTTTAACTGCATTTACGATTATCTTGACGTTTCCGACGATGGTCGCAACAATTTATGGGATGAATTTCCCATTACCAAAGCAAGATGGTGCATATGCATTAGCAGTACTAATGTCAATCTCTGCAGTCATTAGCTTGTTGACAGGTTGGGTATTTTATAAAAAACGGCTATTTTAGAAGAGAAAGTGAGGAGAAAAGATGCTTACGATATATCAAAGTAATTCAATAGGTCAATTACAACAGGTATCTGATATTGTTCACAACACGTTGCTCTATCTTGTGGATCCGACAGATGCTGAAATTTCTCAAATTTCAAATAAACTTAATGTTCCGAAAGATTTTATTCGTGATTCCTTAGACATCAATGAGCGACCTCGGATTGAAAAAGAAGATTCGTCAATGGTCATCATTCTTAATTCTCCTGTTGTGATGAATGAGGAACGTTTGTACGAGGAAATTCCTTATCGTACGATACCAATCGGGATTATTCATGTAAAGGACCATTTAATAATTGTCACAAAAGAAGACAATCCATTATGTAGAGACATATTTTCAGGAAAATATGGAACATTTCAAACGCATATGAAGACTCGAATAACATTACTTCTATTTGAAGCGATTGCTCAATCGTATCTCGATTTTCTCAAGCGTATAAAAGCGCAGGTTGGACGATTACAGCGAGAATTAAAAGAATCACATAACAATCGAGAGCTTTTTGGTCTGATTCATATTAATAAAAGTTTAGTATATTTTTCAACATCTTTACGAGCTATGCGCAATGTCTTTTTACACCTTTCCAAAGGGCAGGATATAAAGCTATACGTAGAAGATCAACAAATGTTGCATAATGCGCTCGTAGATATTGAACAAGCAGCGGAAGTAACAGAAATGCGAAGTCTTAGTTTAAGTGGTCTTATGGATGCGTACGCAGCAATCACTCATAATAATCTGAATAGTGTTTTGAAAATACTGACTACTCTTACGCTTGTACTAATGATTCCGACTATAATTGGAAGTGTTTTCTCGATGAACGTCCCATTGCCCTATGAAGATCAGCCATTCATGTTCTTAGTAGTTATTGGACTAATGGTAGGAATCAGTGGAAGTCTCTTCTACGTATTTTACAAATCAAAATTTTTGCGTTTCTAATATATTCAGATAGTACGTAAGAAAGGTTGTGTTATAAAATGCTTTTAATTAACAAAAGTACCTCAGAAGGTAAGTTTGAACAAACATCAAAAATTGGTTATAACAGCTGGCTTCATCTTGAAGCACCAACAACAAGTGAAATTGAACATGTAGAGGCAGCTCTTGGTGTTCCAAATAATTTTTTAACGGATTCACTTGATATAGAAGAACGCCCACGAATTGAAGAGCGCAACGGAGCGGTCTTGATGGTTATTCATG
>NZ_JBHZDH010000051.1:12499-40316 GCF_042755925.1 Lysinibacillus sp. NPDC059133
TTGGTGTTCCAAATAATTTTTTAACGGATTCACTTGATATAGAAGAACGCCCACGAATTGAAGAGCGCAACGGAGCGGTCTTGATGGTTATTCATGTCCCATACGACCAATTAGATGTCGAGAGTTCTGATCAAGACGTGAAGTATCGGACAATTCCAATGGGTATCATACACACAAAAAATCATATGATAACGATTTGTAGAGAAGAGTTACCTTTTATGAAGGATTTGTTTAATGGTGAAATAACTCTTTGTGAGACACATATGAAAACGCGCAACACTTTAAATATATTAAGTATAACGGCTCGAGCATATATTCGTTTTTTAGCTACAATTGAACGGGAGATCACTTTAGCAGAAAAGGAACTTGCCAAGTCATATCGTAATAGTGAGATGTACACACTCCTTCACTTAAACGAAAGTCTTATATATATGGTAACTTCTCTCAAACAAATGAAATTTACGATGCAAAAAATATTACATGGTAGCTCTATCAAATTAGACGAAGACGATGCAAGTATTTTAGACGACGTCCTTATTGAAATTGATCAAGCATATGAAGTGACGGAAATTAATCAAATTAATTTAAATAATATTATGGATGCATATGGTAACGTAATTCAAAACAATGTAAGCCAAGTTCTTAAATTACTCGCTTCATTTACAATCATATTATCGGTACCGATGTTAATTGCCAGCATTTATGGAATGAATGTACCTCTACCATATCAAAATACATCAAATGCATTTTGGGTAGTGATTGTTGTAATGTTCTTGTTAACAGGATTGGCTACTTTCATTTTTTACAAAAAAAATTATTTCTCTCGGTAGCATAGTGGGATAGAATATACTCATTTTTAATGAGCTTAGTTATGATTAGCAATTATAGTGCGAATTGACAGAAGGAAATATTTTTTTTATAATTCTCGTTAGAAAATAGTAAAAAACGATGATGGAATAAGTACGTATTTGTGCGTGTAAAAGAAAGGGATTTCTAGGCTGAAAAAATCCTCACAATAGCAAATGCCGAAAGCTACTCCAGAGTGCAGTTAATCACTGCCGTTCACTTACGTTACAAGTGCTAAAGAGGTAAGTATATTTTTACTTACAACTAGGGTGGTACCGCGAGACAAACACAAGTCCTCGTCCCTTTTTGGGGATGGGGGCTTTTTTATGTCTATCTGCGCGAAAGCTTACGCCGAAGCAAAATTGATTTGCGGACTCATTTCGTATTTTACAAAACATATTGGGAGGAACTTTTCATATGAAAGCAGTAGAAATTCGCCGCATGTATTTAGAATTCTTTAAAGAAAAAGGTCATCATCATGAGCCATCAGCACCACTTGTGCCAATCAATGACCCATCATTACTTTGGATTAACTCAGGTGTTGCAACACTTAAACCATATTTCGATGGTCGTATCATTCCTGACAATCCACGTATTACAAATGCCCAAAAATCAATTCGTACAAATGATATTGAAAACGTAGGTAAAACGGCTCGACACCATACGTTTTTTGAAATGCTAGGTAACTTCTCGATTGGAGATTACTTCAAAAAAGAAGCTATTCATTTCGCTTGGGAATTCTTAACGGATAAAAAATGGATGGGCTTTGATCCAGAGCTTTTATCTATTACTATTCATCCTGAAGACCAAGAAGCGTATGACGTTTGGCATAACGAAATTGGTATTCCTGAAGAGCGTTTAATCCGACTTGAGGGGAACTTCTGGGATATCGGTGAAGGTCCATCTGGTCCTAACTCAGAAATTTTTTATGACCGTGGGGAAGAATACGGTTCAGATGAAAATGATCCGGAAATGTATCCAGGTGGTGAAAATGAACGCTATCTTGAAATTTGGAACTTAGTGTTCTCTCAATTCAACCATAATCCTGATGGCACATATACGCCACTTCCAAAGCAAAATATTGATACAGGTATGGGTCTAGAGCGTATCGTATCAGTTGTTCAAAATGTTCCAACGAACTTTGATACTGATTTATTCATGCCTATTATTGAAAAAATCGAGCAGTTAGCAAATCGCCCATACAAACGTCCAGGTGAAGTGGCGCTAAGTGAAATCTTCGGTTCAGAAGAAGATATTAATACACCATTTAAAGTTATCGCGGACCATATCCGTACAGTGGCGTTTGCCATTGGTGATGGTGCTCTTCCTTCAAATGAAGGTCGTGGATATGTATTACGTCGTTTACTTCGTCGTGCAGTGCGCTATGCAAAACAAATCGGCATTGAAAAGCCATTTATGTTTGAATTAGTACCAACTGTTGGTGAAATTATGAATGATTTCTACCCAGAGGTAACGGAAAAATGCGAATTTATCCAACGTGTTATTAAAAATGAAGAAATTCGCTTCCATGAAACATTAGACGGTGGTCTTGCTATCTTTAACGAAGTTGTAGCAGCTCAAAAAGCAGCAGGTCATGACTATATTCCAGGTGCAGATGCATTCCGTTTATATGATACTTACGGTTTCCCAATCGAATTAACAGAAGAGTATGCGGAAGAAGTAGGTATGAAGGTAGATCATGAAGGCTTTGAAGTAGCAATGGAAGAACAACGTGAACGTGCACGTGCGGCTCGTCAAGATGTAGATTCTATGCAAGTACAAAACGAAGTGCTAGCAAACTTGACGGTTGCAAGTGAATTTGTAGGCTATGATACATTAGCGACAGACACAGAAGTTGCAGCGATCATTGTCAACGGCCAAGTATCAAAAGTAGCATCTGAAGGGCAAGAAGCATTAGTTATTTTAGCTAAAACACCATTCTATGCTGAAATGGGTGGTCAAATTGCGGATAGCGGTGTTATTTCTAATGATAGCTTTACTGCCATTGTGAAAGATGTACAAAAAGCTCCAAATGGTCAGCCGCTTCAGACTGTACTTGTAGAATCTGGGGAAATGCATGTTGAAGATGCTGTGAAAGCAGTAGTTAACCGTGATGAACGTAATTTAATTATTAAAAACCATACAGCAACACATATTATGCAACGTGCATTAAAAGACGTATTAGGCGACCATGTTAGCCAAGCTGGCTCATATGTAGGACCTGATCGTTTACGCTTTGACTTCTCTCACTTTGGACAAGTAACAAAAGAGGAATTACAACAAATTGAACGTATTGTAAATGAAAAAGTGTGGGATGATATAGAGGTCGTTATTGAAGAAAAAGGTATCGAAGAAGCGAAAGCTATGGGCGCAATGGCGCTATTCGGTGAGAAATATGGCGATATCGTTCGCGTTGTTTCAATTGGAGATTACTCTATTGAGCTTTGCGGTGGTATTCACGTAAAACGCTCTTCTGAAATTGGCTTCTTCAAAATTGTTTCAGAAGGTGGTATCGGTGCAGGTACTCGTCGTATCGAGGCTGTGACAGGTAAAGTTGCATATGAAGCAGTAAAAGAGGAAGAAGCTTTATTAAACGAAGCGGCAGCATTATTAAAAGCAAATCCAAAAGATCTTGTGACAAAAGTACAAGCATTGCAAGCTGATTACAAAGATTTACAACGTGAAAATGAGGCATTATCACAAAAAATCGCGAATGCACAAGCGGGCGCTATTGTGGACGCAGCGCAAACTTTTGGGGATGTAACTGTTCTATCTACTAAAGTTGAGGCGAAGGACAACAATCAACTGCGTCAAATGATGGATGACTTGAAAGCTAAAATGCCTAAAGCTGTTATCGTTCTTGGTGCTGTCGATGGCGAAAAGGTTATGCTATGTGCTGGAGTAACAAAAGATTTAGTTGGTGGCAATTACCACGCAGGAAATATCGTAAAAATGGTAGCAGAAGCATGTGGTGGTAAAGGTGGCGGTCGTCCAGATATGGCGATGGCAGGTGCAAAAGAAGCATCAAAACTTGATGAAGCACTACTTTCTGTGTATGATTATGTTAAATCCATTTAACTTCTTTCAGCGAAAAGAAGTTAAAGCCTCCGGCGGATGTCACGGAATCGGCAAAGGAGTTCGCATAGGATGTTAGCCTAAAATCATCGCATTCATGCGATAACGGCTAACTGACCTGCATCGGTAAAAACGCCACGTCCTGTGGCATTACCGAAATGACCGACATCGTGTCGGCCCTCAGCAGGCCTAAACACAAAGCCGATTCCGGACGCAATTATGCCGAGGCATAATTGATAATACGCCAAAACATGTTATAATAAAGAGAAATTGGAGATGGCTTTTGTTGCACATCTCCTTATTTCTGAAAGCGAGGTGCTGGTCATGAGTTCATTTGATCAAACTATGAAATTTAATTTTCCAGAAGAATCAATGGAACAGGAAGTCAAGCAGGTAATGTTGAAAGTACATTCTTCATTAGAGGAAAAGGGATATAACCCTATCAATCAGATTGTCGGTTATTTACTTTCTGGTGATCCGGCGTATATTCCTCGCCATCAGGATGCTCGTAATTTAATTCGCAAGCTTGAGCGTGACGAAATTCTAGAAGAGCTTGTTAAGTTTTATATTAAAAAGAATAACGAGGACTAGAAATGAGAATTATGGGATTGGACGTTGGGTCAAAAACCGTTGGCGTTGCTGCTAGTGATGCTTTAGGGTGGACGGCTCAAGGTATTGAAACCGTAAAAATTGATGAAGCTAACGGCGAGTTTGGCATTGAGCGAATAGCCGAGCTAGTGAAGGAGTACGCTATAACAGAATTTGTTGTAGGATACCCGAAAAACATGAATAATACGGTTGGACCGCGTGGTGAGGCTTCTGAAGACTATAAAAAGCTTTTAGAAGAAACATTTTCACTACCGGTTAAGCTTTGGGATGAGCGTTTAACTACGATGGCTGCTGAGCGTATGCTAATCGAAGCTGACGTGAGTCGCAAAAAGCGTAAGCAAGTCATTGATAAAATGGCTGCTGTGATGATTTTACAAGGCTACTTGGATAGCAAAAATTAATTGATGAGGTGACAACCACATGGCACAAGAGCATAACCATGAAGAAGAATTACATGTACAACACATTACAGTGATTGACGAGAACGGAAATGAACAGCTTTGTGAAGTAATTCACGTACACGAATCAGCTGAATTTGGCAAATCATACGTATTTTACTCAATGGTAGGCGCAGAAGAAGATGAAGATGGCTCTGTAGAAATCTTCGTATCTTCATTCGTTCCATCTGAAAATGGTGAAGATGGTGAATTAACACCAATCGAAACTGAAGCAGAGTGGGATATGGTAGAAGACGTATTAAACGCTTTAGAGGATGAAAACGAGGAATAATCATCGTAATCTTTAAAAGTGTGGAACAAGGATGGCAACAAGCACTCCTTGTTCCTTTTTTACTTTAGGAAGAATGAAACTATGAGGTTGTAATGCGCCTATGGTGAATATATAAAGATTTTTATCAAAGTTTGAACCATAGTTAAAAGGAGGAGATTAAATGAACGAGGAAACGCAAGAATTTCTGATCATTGGAGAGAATGGCAAGGAGCAAAAGTGTCGTGTTGTTTTCACCTTCGATGCAGAAGAGAAATCATATGTATTGTTTTCGTTAATCGACGAAGAGGGTAATGAAATTCCTGGAGACATTTCTGCTATGACATTTGATTATGATGATAATAATGGAGAAATGACTAATCTGCAGCCTGTTGAAACAGAGGCAGAATGGGAAATGATTAATGAGGTAGTCCTGACACTTCTAGACGAATTTGAAGAAGAACCGCAGCTATTTACAATAACAGATGAGGCTGGGGCAGATCAGGTATGTGAGGTTATTCATACATTTTCATCAGAACAATTTGGCAAATCCTATGTTCTTTATGTGCTGGCAACGGACGAGCCAATCGAGGACCGAGATATTTTTGCTTCTCAATACGTATCTGGAAATGACGGAACGATTGAAGATTTATTACCGATTGAAACAGATGAAGAATGGGCATTTGTTGAAGATGTATTAAATGAATTGTAATTAGAACTCTGAGTGGTAACTTGCTACTCAGAGTTTTTTTATTGAGAATGATTAATATGAAGGGGTGCTTGCGGAATTTAATAGAAAATTTCTATCTCATATGTAAAAATATTCTATCCGAAAATGAAATTCATGTATTTTTGAGTGAATTTGATTGTTTTTCGAGAATAAATGAGACTTCTTGAAAATTTTTTTATCTGAATTTTTAAATATTTACAGATAAAACGAGATATCGAACATTGACCAATCATAAGTAAACAGATAAGATTTGTTTTACATTAAACCAAGTAAGTTGATTTATAAAGGAGGAAATAGAGGATGAGGACAATATGGGGACTACTAGTCGGTGTATTAGTGATAGGTTTGTTGGTAGGCTGCACAAACAAAGGAGAAGCGAGTAAAGATGAAACAGTAACATTAAAGGTGGGGGCAGCCAATGTGCCACATGCGGAAGTACTAGAGTACTTAGCAAAGGATCTTGAAAAAGATGGCGTGAAATTAGACATTATAATTTTAAAAGATGCTGTTCAAACAAATCAGCAAACGGCAGATGGTGAACTAGATTTTAATTACTTTCAACACATTCCGTTTTTAGAACAAACGAATAAAGAAAGCCATTTAGATTTAGTGAGTGTAAAAGGAATTCATATTGAACCTTTTGGTGTGTACTCTAAAAAAATTAAAAATATAAATGATTTACCGCAAAATGCAAAGATTTCGGTCCCGAATGATGTCGTCAATTTTTCGCGGGCCTTACTACTATTTCAGAATAATGGACTAATTGAATTGAATAAAGCAAAGGAAAATAACTATGCAGTTGAGGATATTACAAAAAACGAAAATAATATTGAATTTATCGGTGTTGATTCTCAGTTATTAACTCGTTCACTAGATGATGTAGACGCAGCGGCAATTAATACGAACTACGCCTTAGAAGGGGGCTATAACCCTAAGGAGGATGCTCTTATTATTGAAGGTTCAGAATCGCCATATGTCAATATTATTGCGACTACAAAAGAAAAGCAAAATGATCCAGCAATTCAAACAGTCGTTAAATGGCTGACAAGCGAAAAGGCGCGCACTTTTTTTGAAGATCGGTATAAGGGGGCTGTCGTTCCAGCATTTTAGCTTAAAATCGAGGGCGTCAAAACTAAGGAGGTAGACGTGAAATGATTGAATTTATCGAAACGACAAAGGAATTTAAGGTAGGAACAACCGTTGTAACGGCATTAAATCACATTAATTTAACGATTCAAAAAGGTGATGTTTTTGGTGTTATCGGCTTTAGCGGTGCTGGCAAAAGTACATTAATACGGACAGTGAACTTACTGGAGGAACCAACGTCTGGTCGCGTTCTTGTGAATGGCAAAGAGCTGACAACATTAAGTAAAAAGCAGCTCCGCGAGGAAAAGAAAAACATTGGTATGATTTTTCAACACTTCAATCTTCTCCGTTCAAAAACTGTCTTCGAAAATGTTGCGATGCCTTTAGTATTAAGCGGCGTTAAAAAATCAAACATTGAAGGTCAAGTAAGGGAAGTTTTGTCGTTTGTCGGTTTACAGGACAAAGCCGAGCGCTATATCGATGAGTTGTCAGGTGGACAAAAGCAGAGAGTGGGCATTGCTCGTGCACTTGTCACAAAGCCAACAATTCTATTGTGTGATGAAGCGACCTCTGCTCTTGACCCGCAAACGACTAAATCTATTTTGGAGCTACTAAAGCGAGTCAATATCGAGTATGGTATTACCATTTTAATGATTACACATGAAATGGAAGTCATAAGGGATATTTGCAATCGTGTGGCTGTTATGGAAAACGGAAGAGTAATTGAAACGGGCAATGTACTTGAAATTTTTTCTGCACCGCAAAAGGAGACGACTAAAAACTTTGTACAATCGGTAGTTCGAGATGAAATTCCACAATCTGTTTACGAGCAACTTAAAACGATAGATCAGTCTAAAAAAATTTATAACCTGAAATTTATAGGTGTAGACGTTGGGCAGCCGGTTGTCTCTCAAGTAGCAAAAAAGTTTGATGTTGATGTAAATGTACTGTTTGGCAATATTACAGAGCTACAAGGGATTCCCTTTGGTAATTTAATCGTTGAGCTAGTTGGCGTAGATAAAGAAATAGAAAAGGCGCATCAATTTATTCGAACGAAAGATATTCAAATAGAGGAGGTTATTGCACATGAAGGTGAGCTCACAAATCATTATCGACGCAGTGTTAGACACGCTGTACATGGTTAGTATTTCGTTATTTTTTGGTGCCATTTTAGGCTTTATTTTAGGGATTACTTTAGTTGTGACGAGAAAAGGGCATATTCTTGAAAATAAAATAATTTTCTCAATCATCAATCCCATCGTCAATACCCTACGCTCCATTCCGTTCATTATTTTGCTTGTTGCTATCATTCCATTTACACGCTTGCTCGTTGGAACGGCGATAGGTACGACTGCTGCCATTGTGCCGCTCGTCTTGCATATAGGTCCGTATATATCTAGGTTAATAGAAAATTCATTATTGGAAGTGGATGAAGGCATTATTGAAGCAGCGAAGGCAATGGGTGCCTCCCCACTTCAAATTATTCAAAAGTTTTTGTTACCTGAAGCTTTCCCCTCTTTAATATTAAGTGTCACGACTGCGACAATTGGGCTTATTGGGGCGACTGCAATGGCAGGGGCTGTTGGAGGAGGTGGCCTTGGTGATGTAGCTATTACTTACGGCTATCAACGCTTTGACAATGTCACAATTTTAGTAACAGTGGTGATTTTAGTAGTACTTGTACAAATTATTCAAAGTATAGGAAATAGTCTTGAACGAAAATTACGCAGAGTGTCATAAAGGAGAATTTTAATATGAGGAAACTAAATTATTTTTTCGGCTTAATAGCATTACTGTTCCTACTAGTTGCTTGTGCAAAAGCAGATGAAAAAGATACTGTAAAGGTTGGTATTCGTAGCTCGGAATTGAAAACATGGGAGTATATAAAAAAACAGGCTGCTAAGGAAGATATAAATCTTGATTTAGTGACATTCTCAGCACAATATGACCCGAACCAAGCATTGGCGGAGGGGGAAGTTGATATCAATGCGTTTCAACATGTAGCCTACTTAAATTTATTTAATACGAATAACAAAACAGATTTACAGGCGATTGGCACAACGATTATGGCTCCGATAGGTTTATATTCAAACAAATATAAATCCTTGGATGATATGAAAGAGGCCGCCAAAATTGCTGTACCAAACGATCCTTCTAACTGGGGGAGAGCTTTACTGCTGTTACAGGAAAATGGATTACTGACGGTTACGGATAATTTTGATGGCAACGGTGGAGAGGATCGGATTAAAGATAATCCAAAAAAATTGAACATTTTACCAGTAGATAGTGCGACGACACCGAGGGTTATGGAGGATGCTGATTTTGCGGTCATTAATAATGGGGTCGCTGTCGAAGCAGACCTACTATTGAAAGATGCTATTATTCATGAAAATGAAACGGCGAAGCCATTTATTAATGTCATCGTAGCAAGGCCTGAAGATAAGGACAACGAGACATTGAAAAAAATTGTTGACATCTATCAGCGTGAAGAAACTGCTAATTTCATTAAAGATGTTTCTAATGGCAATTATATTCCTGTAAAGATGCCTTTAGATGAATTAGCTACTTGGAAAGAGTTTTATCTTCATTGACCAACACTATATTAGCCTAATGCCTTTGTTTATATGTGGATAGTGAAATGGATTCATTTTTAAGGGAGATGACGAGAAAATGACTAAGAAAAAGGAGTTAAAGCTTGCGTTATATTTAATTGGGGCAGGTATGCATGTTGCAGCTTGGAAACATCCTTCAGCAAAAGTTAATGCAAGCATCGATATTAAAGCTTTACAAAAGGTGGCGCAAATTGCTGAAAAGGGTAAGTTTGATATTGCTTTTGTTGCGGATAGTTTAGCGATCAATCATGAATCACATCCACATATTTTAAATCGCTTTGATCCTCTTATACAGATTACAGCTTTGGCAGCTGCGACAACGAAAATTGGACTTGGTGCAACTGCATCAACCACATATAGTGAGCCATATGTGCTTGCAAGGCAACTAATGTCTGTAGACCATATTAGTGATGGTAGAGTCGGATGGAATCTAGTGACAACAGCAGATGCCACAGGAGAGACGGCTTTAAACTTTAGCCGTGACAAGCATTCGGAGCACGATCATCGTTACGAACGAGCGGAGGAATTTATCGATATAGTTCAGTCGTTATGGGATTCATGGGAGGACGATGCTTTTGTCTACGACCGTGATCATAATATTTTTTATGACCGTAATAAAGTACATGAGACCGCTTTTAAAGGCAAATATTTATCAGTGAAAGGTCCGTTGAATATTGCACGTTCCGTTCAGGGGCAGCCTGTTATTGTTCAGGCGGGTGCTTCAAAACCTGGGCAAAAATTAGCAGCACGAACAGCGGAGGTCGTTTTTGTTCATTGGGATAATATTGAAAAGTCCAAGGAGCATTATCTACATTTAAAGGCACAGCTTGCTCCATTTGGTCGCACCGAGGAGGAGCTCCTTGTGTTACAGGGGATATCGCCAATTGTGGGGGATACTGAGGAAGAGGCCATCCGTAAGTATAATGAATTACAGGCGTTGATTGACCCATATGAGAGCTTAAAATTTGTTTCGGGTTATATGGGGAATGTGGATTTTTCTAAATACTCGTTAGATACACCTGCAATTGAAGTGGATTTTCCTAAGGTCAACAGTATTCAAAGTCATTTCTATGAGCATTTAGAGATTATCAAAAAAGAAAATTTAAAGGTTGGCGAATTATATGCGCGCCTATTTGGTCCTGCGAAGCGCGATGCCTTTGTTGGAACACCCACACAAATTGCTGATGAGATGGAGCGGTGGATTACAGAGGCAGCGGCAGATGGCTTTATGTTACAGTTTCCATTATTGCCCCGTGATTTAGAAGACTTTGTGAACAAAGTTGTGCCAATTTTACAAGAGCGTGGTATTTATCGTAAAGAGTATACAGGTTCAACACTAAGGGAACATTTAGGGCTGAAAAAACCACAAAATAGATTTACGAAAAGCAAGGTGACTCATTAATGAGTGATGTTTATATTCGTAACGATCGTGAGAAAAAGCTAGTTCAATATGCTTATGAATTGGCACAACAAATTGACAAGACAGCTAGTAAATATGATGAGAGTGGAGAATTTCCGTTTGAGCACTTTAAAATCTTAGAGGATGCGGGTTATTTTAAATTAACCGTGCCGAAAAAATACGGCGGCGAGCGAGGAAAGGGGAATATTTTCCGTGGTAGTTTACCTGGAACAATTGCCAAAAAAGTGCCTAGAGGCTATATCATTACAGGTGAAGATGATGTAGTTGTTTTACAGCTTGCGAAGAGTTTACTAGTCGATGTCAAACAAGGCGCTTTTCAATTATAGGTATCATTTCATCTTGAAGTTTTTCAACCGTTATCTTGGGGAAAATAGTATTGAATCTGCTAACAATATAGTTGGCAGATTTTTGTTTTACTTCATGAAGGGGCTTTCCATTCCAATAATCAAAACGACTCCATTATTATCTATCTGGTTTTCTCTAGTATGTTATTAATGACTTAAAACTGTTTTTGTTTCAGTTTGTTGATGAATTCTTGGAAATCAACTTTGATTATTATATTCATCCTATTGTCATAAGCTATTTTTTTATGTGTGCTATTTCTACTGAATTTTCTATTTCTGTTTGTCGTGAAAGTTGATTTCTAGTATGATAATGGAGTGATAGGGGGGAAACCCGTGAATAACGGTTCAAAAAAACAAGAAA
Source organism: Lysinibacillus sp. NPDC059133 (assembly GCF_042755925.1). Taxonomy (NCBI): domain Bacteria; kingdom Bacillati; phylum Bacillota; class Bacilli; order Caryophanales; family Bacillaceae; genus Lysinibacillus; species Lysinibacillus sp. NPDC059133. Next base: position 24,288 of record NZ_JBHZDH010000051.1, read on the forward strand.
TGTTATCAAAAATGCAAGAAAGAAAATCCGAGGTAAAAATTGTGAGAAAAATCGTTGCTATTGTTGCAATTGCTTTGATCCTAATAATAGGGGTAGTCGGTTTAATTGGCTATAGTTATGTGAAGAGTGCATTAAAACCAGTAGATCCAGATGCGACTAAAACAATAGCGGTTGAAGTACCAATTGGCTCAGGTTTAAGCTCTATTTCGACTCTACTAAAGGAAAAAGGGTTAATTAAAGATGCTCGTGTTTTTAAATACTATGCCAAATTTAAAAATGAATCCCAGTTCCAAGCAGGAAAATATGATTTAACACAGTCAATGACATTAGATGAACTAATCGAAAGTTTAAAAACCGGAAAGGTCTACCGTACACCAGTCTTTACAATGACCATTCCTGAAGGCTTAACACTTGAACAAATCGGTAATATTGTGGAAAAGAAAACGTCGTACACTCAAAAGGAATTTATGGACTTAGTAACAAGCGATACATTTGTTCAACAAATGAAGGCTAAATATCCTGAGCTTGTGACGGATGCGGTTTTAGCCGATAATATTCGTTATGATTTAGAGGGCTATTTATTCCCTGCAACGTATTCTTATTTTGAAGAAAAACCAACATTGGAATCGATTGTAGATGAAATGGTAGGGGCAATGGACAAGGTTGTGAAAAATTACAGCGATGTTCTAACTGAAAAGCAAATGTCAGTACATCAATTATTAACATTTGCTTCATTATTGGAAAGAGAAGCTACTGCTCAAACAGATCGAGAAACAATTGCGAGCGTATTCTATAACCGTATCGATCAAGGGATGCCGCTTCAAACAGATCCAACTGTTTTATATGCACTAGGATCTCATAAAGATCGTGTACTTTATAAAGATTTAGAAGTAGATAATGCCTATAATACCTACAAAAATAAAGGCTTAACACCAGGTCCTATTGCGGGTGCTGGAAAAACTTCAATTGAAGCAGTACTTAATCCAAGTAAAACAGAATATCTCTTCTTCTTAGCGGATAAAGAGGGTGTCAATCATTTCTCGAAAACATATGAAGAACATTTACAGAAAGAACAACAATATTTGCGCAAGGCAGAGTAATTTTTGTTAACTTCTTTCAGTCAATGTTTTTAGAAGACTCCCAGGTGAGATGCATGCGGTTTTAAGTTACTTTTCAGCGGGTGTCCATACATCTGCTGAAAACGTAATTATGCCGAGGCATAATTGATATTATTAAAAAATAAATAGCAATAAAGTGGATAGAAGGAAAGAAAAATAGCTTTCCTTCTATTTTCGTGCTATTATAAATTGTGATTTTTAATCGATCCGCATGGGAATAATTCAATCAGTCCGTTAATGTGGAATAATATACGTGGTGGCAATTGTTTAAAGCTTATAAAAACAATTGCTCATTTTTGTATGACGAAGTACCAAGACATCACGTTTGGTCTTTTTCTTTTTGTTGCTAAATGATGAAGTACAGACAACGAGGATTGCTCGTTGCGCCTCTGGCGGATGTCACAGAATCGGAAAGTAGTGCTTATAGGATAATGACCGACATCGTGTCGGCCCTGGTGCAGGCCTAAGTACAAAGCCGATTCCGGACGCAATTATGCCGAGGCATAATTGATATGAGGGTGAACTTAAAAATGGAATTATCAGATGCATATATTCAATCATTTATTCAGCCACGTAATGAATTGCTTTTAGAAATGGAAGCATTTGCGGAGGAGAATCATGTACCGATTATGCAGCTTGCAGGTATTGATGCACTAAATCAACTGCTACGTATTCAAAATCCGTCGAAAATTTTAGAGATTGGTTCAGCAATTGGTTATTCTGCTATAAGAATGGCAGAGGCTTTACCAAATGTGCAAATCGTTACAATTGAGCGTGATACAGAGCGTGTTGGGAGAGCGAAGGCTTATATTAAACGTTCTACAGTTACAGATCGTATTACGGTCATTGAAGGTGACGCCTTAGAGGTGAACGATGAAGCAATTCATACGACCTTCGATGCAGTTTTCATCGATGCTGCAAAGGGACAATATCAACGCTTTTTTGAAAAGTATGCGCCACTAGTAAAATCTGGCGGAGTTCTATATATCGATAATATGTATATGCATGGCTTATCAGATTTGGATTTAAAAGATGTACCGCGTCGCAAGCGTACAATGATTCGCAATTTAAAAAACTTCACCGAATGGATTATGCAGCACCCTGATTATACTAGTGCATTTTTACCAGTCGGTGATGGTTTATTACTATGTTTGAAGAGGTGACTATTATGAAAAAACCTGAATTGCTTGTTACACCGCAATCAGTGGACCATGTAAAAGCACTTTTACAGGCTGGAGCAGATGCTTTTGTCATTGGTGAACAACAATTTGGCCTTCGTCTAGCAGGGGAATTTTCTGTTAGTGAAGTAGAAGAAGCTACAAAGTTGATTCATGCAGCGGGTAAAAAGGTTTATGTTGCGGTAAATGCGCTATTCCATAATGAAAAATTGGATGCGCTTGCCGAATATGTAAAAGAAATGCAACGCATTGGTGTTGATCGTTTAATTTATGGTGATCCAGCAGTATTAATCATCTGTCGTGAGCAAGGTGTTACAATACCGCTACACTGGAATCCAGAAACGACAGCAACGAACTGGTTTACGGCAAATTATTGGGGGAAACGCGGAGCAACTCGCGCAGTACTTTCACGTGAACTTTCTTTAGATGAAGTACTAGAAATTAAAGAAAAAGTAGATGTAGAGATTGAGGTTCAAGTACATGGAATGACATGTATGTTCCAATCAAAACGCCCATTACTAGGCCATTATTTCTTATATCAAGATAAAGTAATGGAAATTGAAAATCGTAAGGAAAATCGCAATATGTTCCTTCATGATGATGAACGTAATAATAAATATCCAATTTATGAAGACGCTAACGGTACGCATATTTTCAGTCCAAACGATATGTGCATTATTGATGAGCTTGGCGAATTATTCGAAGGTGGCATGGATGCATTGAAAATTGAAGGTGTTCTTCAAACACCTGAATATGTAGTCACAGTAACAGAAGCTTATCGTCAAGCAATTGACACATATTTTGACGAATCAGAAGATGCGTATGAAGATATTAAAGATGATTTATTAGCTAAAATTGAAGAAATTCAGCCTGCCATCAGACCTCTTGATACTGGCTTTATCTTCAAGGAAACAGTTTACTAGGAGGTGGCAAGAACATGGCATTAGTATTAGAACAAAATGACAAAATTCGTGAGATTGTAGACGGTAAACGTGTCATTACAAAAAAACCAGAGCTACTTGCCCCTGCAGGTAGTTTAGAAAAATTAAAAGTAGCAGTACATTATGGAGCGGACGCTGTATTTATCGGTGGACGAGAGTTCGGTCTACGTTCAAACGCAGATAACTTCTCAATTGAAGAAATGCGCGAAGGTGTTGAATTCGCCAATAAGTATGGTGCGAAAATCTATGTTACGACAAATATTTTCGCCCACAATGAAAATATGGACGGCTTAGAGCAGTATTTAAAAGATATTGAATCTGCAGGTGTTACAGGCATTATTGTAGCGGATCCACTTATTATTGAAACATGCCGTACAGCTGCACCAAAGCTTGAAATTCACCTTTCTACACAGCAATCTTTATCAAACTGGAAGGCAGTCCAGTATTGGAAAGAAGAAGGCTTACATCGTGTAGTATTAGCACGTGAAGTAGGCGGCGAAGAAATGAAGCTGATGAAGGAAAAAGTCGATATTGAAATTGAGGCATTCGTTCATGGAGCGATGTGTATCGCCTATTCTGGTCGCTGTGTACTTTCAAATCATATGACTGCTCGTGACTCTAACCGTGGTGGCTGTTGTCAATCTTGTCGCTGGGACTATGATTTATATGAGCTAGAGGATGGCGAAGAAAAGGCACTTTTCGATGATCATCACGCGTCTTTCGCGATGAGTCCGAAAGACTTAAAGCTGATTGAAGCAATTCCACATATGATTGAGCTTGGTATTGATTCATTAAAAGTAGAAGGTCGCATGAAATCAATTCACTATGTTGCTACAGTTGTTTCAGTGTACCGCAAAGTGATTGACGCTTATTGTGCGGACCCTGACAATTTTAAAATTAAACGTGAATGGCTTGAGGAACTAGACAAATGTGCTAACCGTGATACTGCTGAAGCATTCTTCCACGATGCCCCTGGTCACGAGGAGCAAATGTTTGGTGTACATGGTCGTAAAACGACTTATGAGTTTGCTGGTTTAATTTTAGAACATAACCCAGAAACGAAAATGGTAACCATGCAACAACGTAACTATTTTAAACCTGGCGATGAGGTAGAATTCTTTGGACCAGAAATCGAAAATTTCCGTTTTACAATGGGTGAAATTTGGGATGAAGATGGCAATAGCTTAGATGCTGCTCGTCATCCACTACAAATTGTTAAATTTAAATGCGACACACCATTAAAATCACATAATATGATGCGAAAGGAGAATAATTAATGGCAACGAAGCGTCCAGTCGTCATCGGAATCGCTGGTGGCTCATGCTCGGGAAAAACGAGTGTGACTCATGCTATTTATGATGTTTTCCGCGATCATTCAGTAGTTGTAATTGAACAAGATTTTTATTATAAAGATCAAAGTCATTTAACGTTTGAGGAGCGTTTAGGTACAAACTATGACCATCCGTTAGCGTTTGATAATGATTTGTTAATTGAGCACCTAAAAAAATTATTGGTCCGTCAACCAATCGAAAAGCCTGTGTATGATTATGTGCAGCATACAAGAGCAAAAGAAGTTATTCATGTAGAGCCTGTAGATGTTATTATACTAGAAGGTATTTTAGTGTTAGAAGATGCAGATTTACGTGATTTAATGGACATTAAATTATTTGTAGATACGGACTCAGATTTACGTATTATTCGTCGTATAATGCGTGATATAAAAGAGCGTGGACGTACAACAGATTCTGTAATCGAGCAATATTTATCGGCAGTGCGTCCAATGCACAATTTATTTATTGAGCCGACGAAACGTTATGCTGATATTATTATTCCTGAAGGCGGGGATAATGAGGTTGCGATTGATTTAATGGTAACTAAGATTAAAACTATCCTTGAAACCGACAACGTATTGTAATAAGATAGAGTGGTATTGACAATATTTACATGCATATCTGTGCATATTTCAGAAAGGCATGCATACTATTAGGTCAAAGAGTAATTTGAAACCGTTAAAAATAATAAAATTCGATTAAGTGAATCCTACAAGGCACTTAATCGAGTTTTATGTTTTTATATTGACGAAAACAAGGAGTGAAGAACTTTGGCAAACGAAAAACAGTACCCAATGACAACTGAAGGTAAAAGAAAATTAGAAGAAGAATTAGTGAAATTAGAAACGGAAACACGTAAGGAAATCGTAGAACGTATTAAAATCGCTCGTGATTTCGGGGATCTTTCTGAAAATGCTGAGTATGACTCTGCAAAAGAAGAACAAGCCTTTTTAGAAGGTCGAATTTCTACATTAAAATCAATGATTCGTAACGCAGTTATTATTTCTGAGGACGAATCAGACAACAGTGTAGTATCATTAGGGAAAACGGTTTCATTTGTAGAAATTATTAATGGAAAACCAACAACAGATGAGGAATCGTATACAATTGTTGGTTCGGCTGAGGCAGATCCAATGGAATTCCGTATTTCAAATGAATCACCAATTGCTAAAGGCTTGCTAGGTCGCGCTGAAGGCGAAGAGGTTGTCGTACAAACACCTGGTGGTGAAATGAAAGTTAAAATTATTTCAATAAAATAATTTTTTGTACAAGCAGTTAGCTTATCTTTGTAAAAGAGAGCTAGCTGCTTTTATCGATTCCGGACGCAATTATGCCATGGCATAATTGATTCAAGAGCTAAAAAATCCAATAAATTCCTTGAAAGGCCTTTGGTTTTGTCTATGATATAATAGGAGCACAATTATTTTGCAAGTGCTGTTGAACTTGATAAAATATTGGCTAGAGAGGGGGAGACTTCATGAGTGAACGACAAACTCGAAGCAGTCGTCATTTGCAGCCATCTCAGAATAAAAAGCTAGATAAACTATTGAATGTTTTAATTGGTATTGTCGTGATATTAATTATTATAGTAGCCACATTTGTGTTTAAATGGCAGGATGATGCAGGGAAAGCTGAGAAAGACGAGCCAATACAGGAGCAGAAGAATCATAAAGAAGACGTGAAGGAAGAGCCTTCTAAAGAGAAAAATAATGATGGAACAGCTCAAGAGGAAACAAAGGAAGAGCCTACAGATGAAAATCAAACATCTGAACAGGATGCTGCTATTGAAACTACGTCAGACGACCCAATTGTTGATAAGGTCGTAACAAATAAGAGTTGGAAGCCTACACCAACAACACAGACAGGTCAGCATGTATCTTCTTACGATGGTAAATCTGTAGACTGGGCTGAAAAGGTGGCCACAGTTACAGCCGTTACAGGCATTGAAAAAGACAACATGATTATCTGGCGTATAAAAAATAACGGAGGCGCAAATTCGTCTATTGCAACAGTTTCAACGAATGATAAGACAAAAAATTATCGCGTCAGCATGGAATGGGTCGACAATGAAGGCTGGTTACCACTGAAACTTGAGCAACTAAATACAGTAAATGGAGCCTATTGACGAAAATAGCGATTGGTTATTTTTAACATGTTTCGGTGGGTGTTAAAACATCCGCTGAAATAGAGGAACTCAGGCCAAGAAATTCACAACCTGTGAAAACGCCTGGGCGACAAGGCACAATTGATTAGAACAGTTGAATAAAGAAGGGAAGTAACAGAAATATGAAAATAGCAGTAATCGGCGCAATGGAAGAGGAAGTAGAGCTTTTACGAGCATCTTTAGAGCATGCAAAAAGCACAACAATTGCAGGTAGTGAGTATACAACAGGAACTTATAAAGGGAACGAGGTAGTTTTATTAAAAAGTGGTATTGGTAAAGTGAATGCTGCAATGTCAACTACTATTCTATTATATGAATTCAAACCTGATGTAGTCATTAATACGGGCTCTGCCGGAGGCTATGATGAAACGCTTGAAGTAGGCGCAATCGTTATTTCAGATGAAGTCCGTCATCATGATGTAGATGTAACAATTTTCGGTTATGAAATGGGTCAAATGGCGGGTATGCCAGCAGCCTATAAATCAGATGAAAGACTTATGAAAGTGGCTGAAGAGGCAGTAGAGGCTGTTGGAGAACACCAATATGGTATTGGTTTAATTTGCTCAGGTGATGCTTTTATGAATGATCCTGTTCGTGTAGAAGCTGTCCGTCGTCACTTCCCGCAAATGAAGGCTGTAGAGATGGAAGCAGCAGCTGTTGCACAAGTATGCTATCAATTTGGTACGCCGTTTGTTGTTATTCGTGCTTTATCAGATATTGCTGGAAAAGAATCGAATATTAGCTTCGATGAGTTTTTACCAGTAGCTGCAAAGCATTCAACACAAATAGTACTAAAAGCTATCGAATCGCTATAAAGGAAATCAGTAGGGTTTTCTTTATTCCACTGATTATTAGTTTTTATCAATCCGCGGGATAAACTACACAAAAAAGTCAAAATGAGTGCCTTTTAGTGTGAGAAAAATCACAGTTTAAAAGTCGCACTAATGCTAAACTGTTGTTAATTAAATCTCTTATATTCAGATGGGAGGCATGCATAATGCTATTTTTAACAACAGGTGTAGTCATTATAACAATGTTACTCGGTACACTTATTTCAGTAGAACTTTCAGAATCTGTTGAAATTCATTAAGGGAGAAGCCCTCTTGCGACATTTTATGACGCAAGGGGGCTTTCTTTATAGTTTAACTTCTTTCAGCAAGTGTTTTCGTAGCGAAAGTGAAACGTCAGCTACAAGTGTTTTCGTAGTGAAAGTGAAAGGGCAGCTACAAGTGTTTTCGTAGCGAAAGTGAAACGGCAGCTACAAGTGTTTTCGTAGCGAAAGTGAAACGGCAGCTACAAGTGTTTTCGTAGCGAAAGTGAAACGGCAGTTACAAGTGTTTTAGTAGCGAAAGTGAAACGGCAGCTACAAATGTTTTTTGTAGCGAAAGCAAAGCGGCAGCTACAGAAGTCATTACCTCTATAGATGGTGAGATGAATTGGATTTAAACTACTTTTCAGCGGGTGTTCAAACACCCGCTGAAATAGAGAGGAACTCAGACTAAGAACTTACATCCTGTGAAAACATCTGAGTGACCAACATCGTGTCGCTGCCTCTGCACTTTCGCACAGAAAACTAATTATTGCCCCGACGCCCCTATGAATGGGCCCAGCGGAAATCAACCCACGATATCGTGATGAGCCTAAGTATTACTTTTGTAACAAAAAATACAAGATTAAATGCGGAATAATGTAATAGATTTATTGAAATTTTATAATTATCAATTTACAATATATTACTCAATAATCTTTTGATCTCGTTTATATAACTGATAGAGTTTAATAAGTGCTCGCTTTTCAATGCGAGATACATAACTACGAGAAATACTTAAACGTGCAGCGATTTCCTTTTGTGTGAGTGCATCCTGCTGGTTAAGACCATAGCGAAGTGTAACGATTTCGAGCTCACGTTCGTCGAGCATATGCAAATAATGATATAGTTGTGCAACATGTTCTTTATGTTCAAGTTTTTCTGTTGCACTCTCTTCATCGCATTGTAAGAGATCTCGGATTTGTAGGGCATTACCATCTTTATCTGTACCGATTGGCTCAAATAAGGAAACATCTTTTTGCACTTTTTTCTGTGTACGAAGATGCATTAAAATTTCATTTTCGATACAGCGGGCGGCGTAAGTGGCAAGACGGGTTTTTTTGTCAGGCGTATAACTTTCTACGGCTTTCATCAGACCAATAGTACCGATGGAAATATAATCATCAAGTTGCTCATGCTTTGGGTGGAATTTTTTCACAACGTGTGCGACAAGTCTCATATTGCGTTCAATTAGGTCAAGACGCGCTTGCTCATCACCGCCTAAAAATCGTTCAATACAAGCAGCTTCCTCTTCCTTTGAAAAGGGTTTATGGAAAGTTTGCCCCTTTAAATAGCCAAGTAATGCTGGGATCTCAAGCCATAACTGCAACATAGATGTAAAAATTCCGCTCATTGAATGATTTCATCCTTTCCCCATTTTTCGACAGTATATGTTATAAAGCTGTGTTAAATGAAAAAAAGTGCAACAGCAAATGCGCTGTTACACTTTTTTTAACGTGATTGTACTAATCATTAGTAATGCTAGTATTGGGAATAGGAAAAGATAAAATGCCGGGTGGAACGTATTAGAGGCAAAATACGTTAAAGTTAAGATCGTACCTGCCGCTGTAATTGGTAACCCTGTAAAATAGCCGTTTGCTTCTGAAATATTGAAGCGAGCTAATCTCATCGCACCGCAGATGATATACAAAACTGTCATCGTCATGCCGACAAAACCAAAGTCGTCTAAGACAACTTTATACATTAATAATGCAGGCGCCACACCAAATGATATAATATCACTCATAGAATCTAATTGTTTACCTAAATCAGACACTTGTCCAAGTGCTCTAGCTACCTTCCCGTCATAGCGATCAAGAAGGGCTGCGATAAAGATAAACAAGACACTGTAGCTATAGTATTCGTGTAGTGTAGCCATTATGGCCGCGCCGCCGAAGGACATATTACTGATTGTGATCAAGTTTGCTGCTTGCGATTTCATTTTCTTAACCGTGGTATCCACCAACTTGTGATAAAAAAACAAGGGGGATCACTCCTTTGCACTTAAGATATTGTACCATTATACTTCGAATGCGAAAAAATTGACAGTCTAAATTAATCGATAGGGGTTTTGTTTTATGAAAGAAAAACTATATCAACGCTTTATTGAATTAACAAATGGTAAGCAATCCTCTCACCTTTTGCAATCTATTGCAAAAGCAAAGTGGAGTAAACGTATTATTCCTAGTTACATGAAGGTATACGACATTAAGCTTGAAGAGGTTGCAAAACAACAACAACAATTTTCAAGTTTACATGACTTTTTTACAAGAGAGCTTTTAGAAGAGGCACGTCCAATTGAACAAAATCCAAATACCTATGTAAGTCCAGTGGATGCCAAAGTAGAATCGTTTGGGCGTATCGAATGGGATATGACATTTCTTGTAAAGGGTAAACCTTATTCATTACAAGATTTACTAGGCAATACAGAACGTGCTTCACAATATGCAGATGGACATTTTATCGTGTTTTACTTGAGTCCGGCAGATTATCACCGTATTCATAGCCCGATTGATGGAGAAGTGCTAAGACAATATACACTTGGTCAAAAATCCTATCCTGTTAATCAGCTCGGTCTTACATACGGTAAAAAACCAATTTCACACAATTATCGTTCAGTAACGGAGCTGAAAGTGGCTAATAAACAGCAGATGGCGTTTATTAAAGTTGGTGCTACCTTTGTAAACTCTATTGTGCTCACTAATACAACAACGCAGTGGTGTAAGGGTGAAGAAGTCGGATATTTTTCATTTGGCTCAACAGTAGTTATGCTGTTTGAAAAGGATGTAATAGAATTTACGGAAAATGTTGTACAAGGAAGCCCAATTCGAATGGGTGAAGCCTTCGCAAATATGCTATAATGGTCGAATAATACGTTTAGATTAGGGGTCGCTATTTTGTATAATTTTTTATTACCAGATGAATTTGTCACGAGTATTTATGAAATTACACCGGAAAAGCTTCAAGACTTAGGCATTAAAGGTATTATTACGGATTTAGATAATACGCTTGTGGAATGGGACCGTGCAGATGCAACGGAAGAGCTTATTATTTGGCTTCGCATTATGAAAGAATCAGGCATTCGGGTTATTATTGCGTCGAATAACAAAGAAGCACGTGTAAAGCAATTTGCTGAGCCATTAGGTATTCCTTATATTCATAAGGCGAGAAAGCCACTTCGTAATGCCTTTTATAGTGCGATTATTCAATTAGGGTTACGACCACAGGAAGTAGTAATGGTAGGAGACCAACTACTAACAGATGTAATGGGCGCAAATCGCTTAGGCTTGCATACGGTACTAGTAAAACCAGTTGCACAATCAGATGGGCTCGTAACAAAATTCAATCGATTTATTGAACGTCGTGTGTTCAATAATTTGAAACGAAAAGGAATCACTACTTGGGAGGAAAAAGAATGAACGAAATGCCAAATTGTATTGGCTGTGGTACAACAATTCAAACAGAAGATAAAACAGCAGTTGGGTATGCACCCCCATCATCATTAGAAAAAGACGTGGTCATTTGCCAACGTTGCTTCCGTTTGAAAAATTATAATGAAATTCAACCAGTGTCATTAACAGATGACGACTTTTTACGCATATTAAACGGTCTTGGAACACAGCAAGGCTTAATCGTAAAAATTGTTGATATATTTGACTTCAATGGGAGCTGGCTACCAGGACTTCACCGCTTCGTTGGGAAAAATCCTGTGTTATTAATCGCGAATAAAGCCGATCTATTACCGAAATCTGTGAAACCGAAAAAAGTGATTAATTGGCTAAAACGAGAAGCAAAAGCTCTAGGTCTACAACCTGTCGATGTACTTTTAGTGAGTGCTCATAAAGGGAAAGGGATGGCTGAAGCGATGGAAGCCATTGATGAGTACCGTAATGGACAAAATGTGTACGTTGTAGGTTGTACTAATGTTGGGAAATCCACGTTCATTAATCGCATTATCAAGCAGGCAACTGGTGAAGGTGAGGTTATTACAACTTCTCATTTCCCAGGTACAACTTTAGATATGATTGAAATTCCACTAGATGATGGTAGTGCATTATATGATACACCAGGAATTATTAATCATCATCAGATGGCACACCATATTGACGCTAGCGAATTAAAATATATTATGCCTAAAAAAGAAATAAAGCCAAAAGTGTATCAACAAAATGCAGGACAAACATTATTTATTGGCGCCCTTGCTCGTTTTGACTTTATTCAAGGAGATCGTTCTGCATTTACGGTTCACGTGGCAAACGACTTACCAATACACCGTACAAAGCTTGATAAGGCAGATACATTGTATGCAGAGCATAAGGGTGAATTGCTGGCTCCACCAACTGCCGAATTTATAGAACAGCTACCGCCATTAGTGCGTCATGAGTTCTCTATCAAAGAAGCGAAAACAGATGTTGTATTCTCTGGTCTTGGATGGATTACTGTGCAGCATGCTGATGTAGTTGTAGCGGCTTATGCGCCAAAAGGTGTACAAGTTTCAATTCGCCCATCACTTATTTAGGATGTACAAGTAGAGAAGAGGGACTAGGAAATGAAGAAATGGTTTGCGGTTATTGGTGATCCGATTGAGCATTCAAAATCCCCAGCAATGCACAATGCTTGGTTCGAGGAACGGTCGATAGATGCGGCATATATTCCAGTGCATGTACCTTCTGAAAATTTGGAGTCGGCGGTTTCTGGCTTGAAAACATTAGGTGCAAGTGGCTGGAATATTACAATCCCACATAAAACAGCAATCATTCCTTATTTAGATGAGCTAGATGAGTTGGCCGAAAAAATGGGGGCTGTCAATACGGTTGTCCGAACAAAAGAAGGAAAGTTAAAGGGATACAATACTGACGGTGTTGGTTTTGTGCGCTCGCTAGAGGAAGCGGTTGGTAAGTCACATAAAGACAAGCCAGTTCTTCTGATTGGTGCAGGCGGTGCAGCTCGTGGTATCGCTTTTGCTATGCAACAGCAAGGTTATACGAATTTAACCATTGCAAACCGCACAGTGGCAAATGCCCAAGCAATTGTCGATGAAATGGGTATAGGTCATGCAATTTCTTTAGCAGACGCTGAGGAATCATTAGCTGATTTTGGCATTTTAGTGCAAATGACATCGGCTGGACTTGCTACGGGCAATTTTTCAATGCCATTTTCACTAGAACGACTTGCAGAAGGCGCAATTGTGGCCGATATTGTGTATAATCCATTAATGACGCCTTTTTTAAAAGCGGCTGAGGAAAAGGGAGCAACCGTCGTTACGGGTCTTGGAATGTTCGTTCACCAAGGGGCTATTGCTTTTGAGCATTGGCTTGGTGAATACCCAAATACAAATTCAATGATTGTGCAATTAAAGGCGCAATTAGGAGGAAATTAATTTTTATGTTAACAAGTAAACAAAAACGTTTTTTACGTGCAGAAGCACATCATTTAACACCGATTTTCCAAGTAGGAAAAGGCGGCGTTAATGACGAAATGACAAAGCAAATTCGTGAAGCATTAGAAGTAAGAGAGTTGATTAAGGTACGTATTTTAGATAACTGTGAAGAGGACAAGCATGAAGTGGCAGAAGCACTTGCTAAAGGTACACATGCAGAGCTTGTGCAATTAATTGGGCTGACAGTTGTTTTATATAAAGAATCACGCAATCATAAAAAGATTGCACTACCAAAAGCAACGAAATAAGGTGAGACGATGAAAAAGGTCGGTTTACTGGGAGGTACATTTAATCCACCACATAATGGACATTTAATGATGGCTAATGAAGTACTTCATGCTTTAGATCTAGATGAAGTTCGCTTTATGCCCAATGCGTTACCACCACATAAGTTTGCACGTCATGATGCTAGTGATGTGGAGCGCCTTGAAATGGTAAGGCGTGCAATAAGTCCATATCCGTATTTTTCTGTGGAGTCGTATGAGGTGGATAAGGGTGGCGTATCCTATTCATATAAGACACTTTCTGCGATGTGCATAAGGGAGCCTAATGTGAAATTTTACTTTATCATTGGCGGCGACATGATTGATTCGCTTCATACATGGTACTGTATTGATGAATTAGTGAAGCTTGTGCAATTTGTAGGAGTAAATCGTCCAGGAACAGAGGCCACAACAGAGTATCCTATAATAATGGTGGAAGCTCCCCAAATCGATCTATCGTCCACACTGCTTCGTGAACGCCTTGCCACTGGAGGAACGGTTACTTTTTTACTGCCAGAAGCGGTAGAGACGTTCATACGAGAGGAAGGTCTTTATGGAACGCGAACAGTACTTAGCGGCGATTAAGCCACGAATGCCTGAGAAGCGCTATATTCATACCATTGGTGTAATGGAAACGGCCATTGAGCTAGCCAAATTTTATGGTGAGGATGAAAAAAAGGCTGAGATCGCAGCTATCCTTCACGATATTGCGAAATATGCAGATATTGAATGGATGGAGCAAATCATCCTAGATGAAAAATTAGATGCTCGCCTTATTGGCTGGGGTAGTGAATTACTACATGGTCCAGTAGGTGCTTATATTGCAGAAAGCGAATTTGGCATTACTGATGAGGATATGTTAAATGCTATTCGTTTTCATACAACAGGACGAGTGGGTATGAGCCGTTTAGAAAAAATTATTTTTGTTGCAGATATGATTGAACCCAATCGTAAATTTGATGGTGTTGATCGTCTGCGAAAAAAAGCAAAGAAAAATTTGGATAAAGTGATGAGTGCTTGTGTGTGCCATACATTGGCATTTTTAATTGACACAAAACAAGCAATTTATCCATTATCAATAGAATGTTACAACGATATGATGAAAAGAGAGGACAGTGAAGGATGACTTCAACTTTATTACAATCAGCTTACAAAGCAATTGACGACAAACACGGTGAGGATATTGTCGTTTTAAATATGGAAGGCATTTCACTTTTAGCAGATTACTTTATTATTGCTCATGGTAATTCTGACCGCCAAGTGCAAGCAATCGCACGTGAATTACAAGAGGTAGCAGTAAAAGAGGGCTATGAAATTCGTCGTGTAGAAGGCTTCGATGGAGCACGCTGGGTTCTTGTGGATCTTGGGGATGTTGTCGCGCATGTATTCCATAAAGATGAACGTTCTTATTATAATTTAGAACGTCTATGGGGCGATGCACCGCAACTAGACATGCCAGAGGATTAAGTGTGAGTAGCTACGAACGATTTGCACACGTGTATGACGAGCTGCAAACGGATATCCCTTATGAACGTTATGTGGGATGGGTTTTGCAGCATGCATCGAGCAGTCAATACCCGAATCTTTTAGATATCGGCTGCGGTACAGGTGTGCTTAGCCTGTTGTTTGCGCAGGCAGGTTACAAGGTAAGTGGGGTTGATTTATCGGAAAGTATGCTCTCCATTGCCGCAGAGCGCTTTGCTGATGCAGGATTACATGTGCCTCTCTATTGTTTGTCGATGGATGAATTAGAGGGCTTTGAGGCGCTTGACGTTGTAACGATTGCTATTGATTCGCTGAATTATGTAGTGGAAGAAAAAGCTGTGTATTCAACATTAGAACGTATTCATGGTGCTTTACGAGATGGAGGGCAACTGTTTTTTGATGTGCATTCGTTATTTAAAATGAATGATATATTTTTAGACGGTCCGTTTACGTATGACGATGGTGACATTAGCTATGTATGGCATACGGAGCCTGGCGATTTTGAACATTCCGTTGTCCACCAAATGACATTTTATGTGCGTGATGCTGCGAGTGATTTGTATGAACGCTTCGACGAGGAACATAACCAGCGCACATTCTCAATCGATCAGTATATGGCATGGCTTCAAAAAATTGGATTTAGACATGTAGAAGTAACAGCGGATTTTACAGATGAAGGTCCTGAATATGAAAGTGAACGCATTTTTATTC
Organism: Lysinibacillus sp. NPDC059133; assembly: GCF_042755925.1. Classification (NCBI taxonomy): domain Bacteria; kingdom Bacillati; phylum Bacillota; class Bacilli; order Caryophanales; family Bacillaceae; genus Lysinibacillus; species Lysinibacillus sp. NPDC059133. Next base: position 40,006 of record NZ_JBHZDH010000051.1, read on the forward strand.
GTGCGGTGAAATAGAAGAACAGCTTGCTGGTTAACTAACCAGTGAGCTGTTTTTACTTTTCATTGTCAAATATCATTTAAATCTTCAATAAATAGCATTATTAAATTTAGAATTAAAAGTATTTTGTTTCGGAAATTAACTTTCCAAAAATATAATAATGATAATATCAAAATTTTAGCACATTACCATAACGTGTGATTGATTTGCGATCCGACTGGGCGCTTTGTTGCTGTCGCTTCGCTTTCGCACAGATAAAACATTTGTTGCTGTCGCTTCGCTTTCGCACAGATAAAACATTTGTTGCTGTCGCT
>NZ_JBHZDH010000052.1:0-10121 GCF_042755925.1 Lysinibacillus sp. NPDC059133
TAAGGAAGACACAAATACGAAAGTCGGAAGATATAAGTTGTGTCACAGTAGAGATGTTTACATTTTTTAAGAAATGTATATGTTTTTCGTATCGGATAGGCATGACATTTATGACAAATACAATGAATGCCAAAAAAATTGATGCTATGACCGAGCAATGTGAAAAAGACGGTGGAGAAGCCATCGTCTCAAAGGAAAAGAGTTTTCTATCAACAAACTATTCATTTAAATGTAACCAGTAATAATAAGGCTGAATTATAGAATTAAATATAATTCAGTCTTTTTAATGTTAAAAACTATATGTTCAAGGAAATATTGGTGAATGGTTTTGCTCTTTAAATGAGGGTGATTTCCATTCCAGGCTACTCACTTTCCTGTGTAGTGAGAGTCGAGCCGCTTCCTCCACTTTTATTGTTGCTGTCGCTGGCTTTCGCACAGATATAACTCAAGTGCTAAGGTATTGTTTTATCACTATAAATTAGAGACCAGAAAACTTATGCTATGTGAATTGGCTGATTGGAGTGGAGGCTTGGCGACTCCTTGGGGATTAGCGATAGAGGAACGAAGGCTAAAACCATCACATCCTGTGATAACGCCTTCGTGACCAACATCGGTGCTGCTGCCGCTTCGCTTTCGCGCAAAAAACATCTGTTGGCCCGAGACCCTGGAGCGAGCAACGCGAGTGAAGCGGCTCATCGGACGCCCCCAGGAAGCTTTGCTCTGTGCGAAAGCGAAGCGTCAGCAATTGTTTTATCTGTGCGAAAGCATAGCGACAGCAACAATAAAGTGCCAAGCCGGAACGGAAATCAACCCCTCGTTTTGCCATAGAGCCGTACTTAATTTAATAGGACACCTTAATCTCATTGACATATTAGTTTTTCAACATAATGAAGGCTGAATTATTGTATTTATTATAATTCAGTCTTTTTGTGTATGCATGGATTAATTTTAGAGTGTTATGATAGGTGAGTATAAATGGCAATGAGAGGAGAGTTGTGGAATGTTTATTCGTTTAACAAAAGAACAACAGGAAACAATAATAGCTGATATTCAACGATTTTTCTACAATAATCGAGATGAGGATATTTCAGAATTTGAAGCAGAAAGAGTATTAGACTTTATAAAGGAGAATATTGCTCCACATATTTATAATGCGGCTATCTCAGATGCAAAATATGTTGTAGAAAGACAATATGCATCGATTGAGGATGAGCTTGCAGCATTAGAAAGACCGATTAAAATAAAATAATTTAATCCGAATTAAATAATTGGAATTTTTTATAAATATATGATATTTTTATCTTGGATTAAAGATAATTTAATTCGAAGTAAAAAACAATGGTTTCATTAACCATCTATGTATTGAATAAAGAAATGGATTCCTGTACAACATGGTTAAGAGAACCATTTTTAGTTCAATGAATGATTCGGTCACAATTTGGGATGAATGAAGGAGGAGTAATGTGTTGAAAATAGGGGTAATTTTAGGGAGTACGCGTGAAGGTCGTTTAAGTCCACAAGTGGGCGAATGGGTAAAGGAAGTCGCTGGAAAACGCGGAGATGCGGAATATGAAATTATTGATATCGCAGATTTTAAATTACCATTTCTAGGCGAGCCAGGTGGAGATGCTTCGGGTGCAGCTACATGGTCAGAAAAAGTCGCTGCATGCGATGGTTTTGTATTTATTGTTGCAGAATATAACCATTCCATTACGGGTGCACTAAAAAATGCATTAGACTACTTACGCGTGGAATGGAATAATAAGGCCGCAGGTATTGTTTCATACGGCTCTGTAGGTGGTGCAAGAGCAGCTGAACATTTGCGTGGAATTCTTGGTGAATTATTAGTAGCGGATGTTCGCGTACATCCTGCTTTATCTTTATTTACAGATTTCGAAAACGGTACAGTATTTAAACCAAAGGATGTGCAAGCAGATTCAGTAAATCAAATGCTTGATCAACTTATTCCTTGGGCAACAGCGTTAAAAACAATTCGATAAAGACCTTAAGCAGTATGTACAGTAAAAAGTGCATATTGCTTTTTTTATTTGGCTCTATTTTGATTGTTGTTTTTCTCAAATTAAAAGCGTATTCGAGAATTTTCGAATACGCTGGTTTTCGAGTGGAAAATACATGAAAATCTATCTTTTTAATGTTTCAATCTTTTGAAAAATCTCTTTGTAAAGGATATCTATCTCTTTTTCATCTTTTAAATAGAAATACCAAGCATCTTCTCTATTTGCATCGTTGTCAGATAAATAAATTGTCGTATGAGAACCATTATTTAATGCTTCCCAATGAGCTGTTTCATAGGTAAGCCCTTCACTTGTAAATGGAAAATGACGTTTTGTTGAATCAAAAAAGATAATAGGCATTTTAGAATTTTTATACACTTTAACAAATCTATCAGGATGGGCGTGTGCATGTACATGTAAAAAAAGATGAGGGGAAATTGAATATTTCTATAACAGGAACTGCTGTACATGTGAAGGAACTAAAAGTGCATATTTAAAAAGGGGCCGCTTACAGTATTTTTATTAGGAAGCGGCCCTTTTTGATATGCCATCCATTCCATTAATGTTTTATTTCTTTAATGACTTTTTCTTTTAAATCTGCATCCATAGAGGAAAGTTTAACGTTATTAGTGAGACGTTCTTTTAATTCCCTATCTGTCATAATACCGCGTTCCTCTAGAATTTGAACAAGTAGATCTAACGTCATTAAATTTTTAATGTCTGCTGCTTTTGTATCCATTTTAAATGCCTCCAAATGTATAGTATTTCTACCTCTTTAGTGTACTCCTTTTTTAGAAGGACGGCTTAAAATGGTCAAAACAAAGCGAATTTATTTCGTGTCCCGGAATATATTGAATGATTCTAGCAGTAGTGGAAGACATATAATCACTAGCTTTTAAGAAAATCAGCGATGTAGTTGTATGCAATAAAACTACTTATATAATTTCTACCATCAAAAAAAACCCTAGCAATAGGAGTTTTATCGTTCATATCTTTTTAAAACGAATTTTTATGTATATGAATTGAGGCGAGGCCGGTCGACTCCTAGGAATTTGCGACTGAAACCCCTAGGAAAGTGTCCACTTGGAATGGAAACGAACCACCGTTCTACTTATTACTCATTGAGAATAAAGCCTGATACAGAGTTGCAAGCAAAGCAACAAAGAGCGTATCGTCAGAGTTGAAAATTTTAAAAGATATACCAGTACGTACAAGTTCAGTTTCTATACTACTAGCGCTTGCTATTTTTTCATCATTACAATATAAATAGGCGGTTGAAGTAAAATCCTTTTCAAAGCGAAAAGCGAGTCCATCCATTGTAAAAGAGTAGGAGGATTCAAGTAATTGAACCGTCTTCCGTTGTATCGGTAAAATGGATCCATCTGGCATAATAAGCTGATGGCTAACCCCCTTTGTTAATAGTGTAGATTGCACTTGAAAAAGTGATGCTCCTAAAGTAGTGCGTGTTTCATAGCGATGTGGTAATGACTGTTGTGCAGCAACTAGCATAACAGCGTTGATTACTTTTCCAACGGATGAACGTTCAACCTTTTGTAGCAAACAAACTGTCTCATGTTGTTCATTCACAATAGGAATACTTGAAAAGCTTTCGAAAGCTTTTGGGTAGGTAAGGGTAAAAGTAGTCATAAAAAAAGCCTCCAATCTACTTACTATACGGGGAAGCTTAACTCTAGGTTTCACCTTCAACAAAAATTTTCATAAAATGGCCATTTTACGAAATATATGAACTCTATCATATACATAGTAATTGAAACGGAATCAATAAGAATATTAACAATGAAAAAGGCTTACCGAAAATGTGAAATTTTTCACGTTCGGACAGCCTTCGTTTTTATTGTTGAGTTGTAACTTCTCCTGCAAGAGCACGTTTTTCCTGCTCTGGATCGAATTCTTTTTCCATTTTTGAAACGACAACTGTTGCTACACCATTACCAATTAAGTTTGTAACGGCGCGGGCTTCTGACATAAAGCGGTCGACCCCGATTAAAAGTGCAATCCCCTCTACTGGAATCATAGGGAATGCTGCTAATGTTGCCGCGAGTGTGATAAAGCCTGAGCCTGTTACACCGGCCGCACCTTTAGATGTTAGCATTAAAATAGCAAGCAATGTAATTTGATGCCAAATATCTAAGTCAACTCCATAAGCCTGTGCGATAAAAATAGCCGCCATAGATAAGTAAATGGACGTACCATCTAAGTTAAAGGAGTACCCCGTTGGAATGACAAGACCAACGACTTGCTTAGAGCAACCATAGTTTTCTAATTTGCGCATCATTGAAGGAAGGGCAGATTCTGATGATGATGTCCCAATAACGATAAAAATTTCATCTTTAATATATTTAATAAACTTAAAGATACTAAATCCAAAGTAACGTGTAATAAGACCAATGATGAATACGATAAAAATAAACATTGTAATATAAACGGAAAGCATTAAAAATCCTAAGTTTCCTAGTGATTTAAGACCGAAATTACCGATTGTGTAGCTCATAGCACCAAATGCCCCAATCGGTGAAACCTTCATGACCATATTAACAATTTTAAAGAATATATCTGCTACTTGTTCGAAAAATTTAATAACTGGTTTAGCTGGTTCACCAATAGCTGCAGCAGCTATGCCAAATAAAACAGCTGAGAATAAAACAGGTAATAACTCTCCATTTGCAAGTGCTCCGACAACATTCTCAGGAATGATTTGCATAATAAATGCACCAATACCATGTTCTGTAGCGGCTGCCGCCTCTGTATATTGAGAAACATCTGCACCGTTTGCAGCTGCTGTATTAAAGCCTTTACCAGGTTGTACAATATTGACAACGATTAAGCCGATTGCTAGTGCGAAAGTAGAGACAATTTCAAAATAGATTAATGCCTTCCCACCAATTTTACCAACTTTTTTTACATCGCCCATACTACCAATTCCAATAACAACTGTTAAGAAAATGATAGGAGCTATTAACATCTTAATTAATTTAATAAAAATATCTGCTAATATTTTTAACTGCGCTCCGAACTCTGGAAACGTAGCACCTACAATAATACCTAGCACAATAGCAATCAGTACTTGTACGGTTAAGTTTTTAAAATTTATACGCATAAAGTTCTCCCCTAACACTATTTATGAATATTATGTGAACGCTTTCATGAGGTTATCATAGCTGAAATTTTCCGACAATAGTTTTTATGACCGTAATGTTTCTATTGTTCATTTTGTTCATTTTTAGTAGAAGGGTGAATAAACCTAGTAATATCAAGGGCTTGAGGCTGTTTTATAGTAGTTTTGTGATTTTAGAATCTATTATAATACAATAGAAAAAAATCCCCACGCTAGTGGGGATTTTATCATTAATGAACAAAAGTATTGATCCTATATTTCAATGTTTAAAGTTTTCACTTTAAGGGGAAACAATTTTTTCAATTTCCGATAAAACATCGTTATTTTGTACATTGTTTCTATAAAAATCATAGGCAGGTGCTAGTTGTTCTTTAAAGCGTTGGCGTTCCTTATTGCTCATCGTATAAATCTCAAAGTTCTCTTGCTGCTCAAGTTTTTGCAGATTTTCTTCGTTCATTTCTACAGCCTGTTCAAATTGCCAGTCTGTTGTTTCTTTCATAGCCTCCATAATCTGTTTTTGAATTTTTGGAGGTAGAGATTTCCAAAAATTATCATTAATTAAAACGGCGTATCCTAAAATGCCATGCTTAGTTAAGGTCATATGCTTCTGCACCTTATAGAAACCTTTAGAATAAATATTTGACGCAGTGTTTTCCTGAGCATCGATGGTTTTCGATTCTAAATCAGTAAAAACTTCGCTAAAGGAAATTGGGGTTGGTGTAGCCCCAACAGCCTCGAATTGCTTTTCAAGAGTTTTACTTGGCATTGTACGGATTCGTAAGCCTTTTAAATCTTCAAATGTATGAATAGGATGATTGACAGAGGTTAAATGTTTAAAGCCATTATGCCAAAAGCTCAGTCCTTTTATATGAAAAGGTTCAAGCTCATTTAACAACTGTTCACCAATCGAACCTGTAAGAACCTCATGAACTTCGTCATCCGTATTAAAAAGGTAAGGTAAATCAAGAACCTGCCAATTTGGTATATAGGAGGTCATCTTTGAAAAAGTAGGGATAATCATTTCTACTTCTCCATTTTGCAAAGCTTGAAACTCATTTTCATCATTAAACAAGGAGGAGTTTGGATAGACGTGTACCTTCACCTCACCATTTGTTTTTTCCTCAACAAGCTCTGCAAATTTACTTGCCGCTTGTCCTTTTGGTGTATTCTCAGCTACCACATGACTTAAATGAATCGTAATTTGTGTATCCAAGCCTTTTTGCTCATCGTCATAGGGAAGAGGCTTAGCAAAAAGTAAGCCTTGTTGAACACCAATCGCTATCGTTAATAGTAAAACGGTTACTATTGTGCCAATAATAAATTTTTTCATCTATTACACCCAATTTATTCGTATTTTCTGATGTTTTTGTTATTCTAACATATGGGGTAAGCTAAAATATAGTGAGAGGGAGGCGTACATCTTGAAATTTCAAAAAATATCGATGAAGAGAAAAATTATGTCTCTGACTTTTTTTATTCTCATGCTCTCCTTTAGTATAGGTGGTAGATTTTTGCTAGGCTATGTCATGAATGAACAAAAGGACAAGCTTGGAAATCAGGCTTTACTTGTGGCAAAAACAGTATCACAGCTTCCTGAACTGAAAACTTACATCGCAAATAATAATTTTAATGAGGCTACGCAACACATAAATCCTGTAGTGGAAGAAATACGTGATATAAATGGCGCGCAGTATATTGTTGTCCTTGATATGCAAAGGCGCAAGTACTCACATCCAAATACAGAAGAAATCGGGCAAGTCTCGCAATCAGGTGATCTAAACGCAGCGTTCTCTGAGCATTATTATACATCCATCGCACATGGTAAAGATGGAGATATGGTGCGGGCATTCGTCCCGATCATGAGTAAGGAAGGAAAACAAATAGGTGTAGTAGTAGTAGGATATAGTGTTTTAACTGTTGCGGAGTTACTGCAATCTATTCAAACAGAATTAATGATTACTATTTTATTGTCTCTTTTCTTTAGTGCATGGGGGGCTCATACGTTAGGCCTTCATATGAAGAAGCAAATGTTTGGGCTAGAGCCCCATGAAATTGCTAAAATGTATGTCGAACGAACAGAAACCTTTAACGCAATGCATGAAGGGATTATTGCCATTGATAATGACTTGACAATCACAATATTTAATGAAAAAGCATCTGTCATATTAGGTGTTCACAAACAACCATCAACATTATTAGGGAAGAAAATTTTTGACGTGTTACCTGATACACGATTACCAGAAATTTTGGAGCTAGACCAACCTATTTTCAATCGTGAGCTTTATATTAATGATCATAGCATTATGAGTAATCGTATTCCTATACAAGTTAATGGAAAAACGGTTGGCGCTGTGGCCATGTTTAAGGATCGTACAGAAGTGAAAAAGCTTGCAGAGGAATTAACCGGTGTGAAGGCATTTGTACAAGCATTACGCGTACAAACACATGAGCATAAAAATAAATTGCACACAATTGCTGGTCTTTTGCAGCTTGGCCATCATGAACAAGCACTTTCTTACTTAACGCAAGTAAAAGCAGAACACGATGAAATTACAAACTTTTTAAATGAACGGATTAAAAATGAAAATATTTCAGGGCTTTTACTTAGTAAAATTTCCCATGCGAAAGAAGAGGGAATTCTACTGGAGATAGATAGAGAAAGCCGTTTGACAAAATTCCCGAAAAATTTAGACCATCATGATTTCGTTATTTTATTTGGTAACTTGATTGAAAATGCTTTTGATGCATTAAGGGATGTACAAATGGAAGAAAAAATGATCCAAGTTTCTGTTGATGAGGATGAGGATGTGCTGGCAATCTTAGTAACAGATAATGGTATAGGCATGATAAATGAGGTGAAGGAGCATATTTTTGATAATGGCTATTCAACAAAAGAGAAAAAAGGTCGAGGTATTGGACTTTATTTAATAAAAGAACTTGTACAAAAAGGAAAGGGAGAAATAGAAGTCATAAGTGAACCGAATAAAGGAACAAGCTTTTTAATAACTTTTTACCATACGTAATAGGCGTATCACCAAAGGCTGAGGATAACATTTGTTTTTTGATTAGAGTATAAACTGGGCGACTACTTGGGGTTCATTTGACGTTCTAGGAAGTGGAAAGTCAAGGAACTTAATATTTATAGTTGAAGTAGAAGTGAGAAATTCTATAGGAACAGTGTGACGTTCTTTTAGATAGCTTCCTAAAGTGAAAATTTACACATATAGAGATAGAACAGAGTGTATGGAGGGCTAACAGTGACACAAACAAAGGTTTTATTAATAGAGGACGATCCAATGGTGCGAGAAGTTAATCGCCAATTTATTGAAAAGGTAGCTGGATTTAAAGTAATTGGACAAGCCTCAAATGGAGTTGAAGGAATTGCTCAAATTCAAAAACTTAAACCAGAATTAGTATTTATGGATATTTTCATGCCGGAGCAGGATGGAGTGACAAGCTTACGGAAAATTCGTGAGCTCGAGTTACCAGTAGATGTAATTACGGTAACCGCTGCTAATGATATGGAAACTGTAAAACAGGTCCTGCATCTTGGCGTCTTTGATTATATTATGAAACCTTTTTCATTTGAACGAGTGCAAGGAACGCTTGAAAATTATTTGCGCTTCAAAGAGCAAATGCAAACTGAGCATGAGTTAACACAAGGAGAGCTTGATCAGTTATTCCATTATCATGGTGGGCAAAATGAGGTTCAGCAATCAAATGTCTTACGGTCAGAGAAAAGTTTACCTAAAGGTTTTAATCGTGCAACACTGGAGAAAGTTGTTCACTATTTGCAATCTGTAGAAGGAGCATCGGCAGAAGAAGTAGCCAGTGGTGTAGGTATTGCACGCGTAACAGCAAGACGATACTTAGATTATTTAGAAAAGCAAGAGGAAATTACGATGGATGTGCACTATGGAGGCATTGGTCGCCCGGTCAATTATTACTTTAGTAAATAATGAAAAATCCTGATTGTCTATTTTAACAATCAGGATTTTTTTATTAGTAAGGCATAATTTTGTCAACAGGCTTTGGCGTTTTAATTTTAGGTAAAATTTTATTTAATGTAACTGTACGATTAATGCTATGTGTTGATTCATCATTTTCATCGAATTGATCAAGGAATGAAATAACCTCTTTGACGATTGGTGTTGGTGTTGAGGCACCTGCTGTTACAGCGACGGAATTAATTCCTTTTAACCATTCAATATTTAGCTCAGAAACGTCTGCAATTCGATAAGATGGTGTCCCTGCTATTTCAACAGACACCTGCGTTAAACGGTTCGAGTTATTGGATTTTGGGTCACCAACAACAATAAGTAAATCTGCTTCCCCAGCTTGCTGAGCTACTGCCTCTTGGCGTACCTGGGTTGCCAAGCAAATCTCCTTATGCACTTCAATATGTGGGAATTTCTCTTTTAAACTATCCATTAAATGAGAGACATCCCATTGACTCATCGTCGTTTGATTCGTTACGAGTAATTTATCATTTGTTAAATTTAAGGCATCAATATCAGTAGAGGATTGCACTAAATGCACATGATCTGGTGCAACGCCAATTGCTCCCTCTGGTTCGGGATGGCCTTTTTTACCAATATATATAATATCATAGCCATTTGCTGATTTTTCACGAATTAAATCGTGTGTAACTGTTACGTCAGGACATGTAGCATCAATGGATACTAAGCCTTTCCGCTTCGCAATTTCACGAATTTCAGGTGAAACACCATGCGCTGTGAAAATAACAGTGCCAGTTTCAACTTGTTCAATAATTTCTAAACGATTTTCGCCATCTAATGTGATGATGCCATCTGCTTCAAAAGCATCCGTGACATGTTTATTATGCACAATCATACCTAAAATGTAGATAGGTCTTGGTAATGTTTTATCGAGTGCGGCGTTTCGAGCGATAACCATCGCATCTACAACACCGTAGCAATAGCCACGTGGATTAATTTTTAATACTTGCA
>NZ_JBHZDH010000052.1:10219-38463 GCF_042755925.1 Lysinibacillus sp. NPDC059133
TTTGGTAATGTTTTATCGAGTGCGGCGTTTCGAGCGATAACCATCGCATCTACAACACCGTAGCAATAGCCACGTGGATTAATTTTTAATACTTGCATGGTTGTGACTCCTTTCAAGCTTACCTATCTACATTATAACGGACAGGGACTGCGAATACAAAGAAACCTTCATCTACATAGGTGGCTGGAAAATACGGGGCTTAGATGGAAGTGGTTCAGCAGGAGTAAATGATCCATTTTGTCGAGATGCTTTTCGACTTTTAGTTGAACCTGCTCCTTTACTAGCCGCTGCTTCAGCTGCTCCTGCTACTGCTCCAGCACCTGCGGCAGCTCCTGCAGCAGGAAGACCTTGAAATCCTTTATACAATTTTAAAAGTGACGGAATATTTTTTACCATTGGCATTGCTTGCTGAATATAAGGCGTATATGTTTTCGCTGAGTTAAATAAGCTATTCGCCTGCTGCAAAAATGAACCGATTTTTGAAGGTTCCTGCATTGATGGCATTGGCATTTGTCCTCCAAATGCTCCTATTCCACTGGACATTGGAAAGCCACCTGGAATTCGTGGATTTGGGAAGCCTCCAGGCTGGAAAAAGGACTGCGGTGACATTTGTGGAGGTGTTGGCATTTGCATGGGCATTTGCATCGGCATTTGTTGCATGGGCATTTGCATGGGCATTCTCATGCCACCAGGATACATCGGGAACTGTGGTCTAAATACCATAACGATCTCCTTTCGATAGTAATTTATCATTGATGACATACCTGATTATAAATATGATATGCAGAAGAGTAAGTTAGCGTTCGACAAGCGCAAATAAATAACTAGGGCGATTGTAAATGGAACTCACGATATCCGGTCAGCTTTACATATTTCATATGTAGTCAATAAGTGGTGAAAAATTCTTGAAAACTACACACTTTTTCACTTTTTTGGTCGATAAGAAAGGTATAATGTTTTGTTGGTAAATCATTACGTTACAAAAAGATGATTTTGAAGTTACTAGACAAAATAGCAAAAGTGAAAAATAGGGGGTATTCTGTGACGATTAAAGTGAGAAGTATAGTGTCGTTTGGTCTTATCGTCGTATTAGTTTTAGTGATTGGGATTTTTCAGCAACAAAATGCCAAATCTCAACTAGAGCAAGTACATTTGATAAAAGAAAAAACACTTCAAACGACGTTATTAGCAGATGAAATGAAGTTAGCAGTTGTACAGGTTCAGCAGTTTTTGACTGATATTAGTGCCACAAGAGCACTCGATAATTTAGATGATGGATTTGAGCAAGCAGAAAAATATAGCAAAATCTTTAATAAAGATTTGGAGCAAGTTAAAAAAATGCATCCGGAAGACCTGAAAAGATTAGATGCGATTAAAGTAGCGTTTGATGAATATTATAGTACTGGTCAAAAAATGGCTCATAGCTATATTCAAGGCGGTCCTGAGCTAGGGAACAAAATGATGCATGATTTTGATACTACGTCAGTTGAAATTAATGACAAAGTAGATTTGTTTCAACAAGAAAACATTACAGATACACAAAATTCTTTAGCGAATGTTGAAAAGCTTATTGATGATAATAAGCAGTGGTTCTTATGGATGTTTTGTATTATGTTAATGATTTGTATCATAGTTGGGATTGTATTTGTACGTTCCATTGTTGTTCCTGTCAATAAGCTAACTTCTGCAGCAAAGGTAATTGCTAAAGGAGATTTATGCCAAACGGATATCGAAGTTAGAACGAAGGATGAAATTAAAGATTTGGCGGATTCTTTTAATTTGATGAAGTCTAATTTACATTCATTAATACATAGCATGACTGCAAATGTTGAGCATACAACATCGGCAGCTGAAGAGTTAGCAGCAAGTACAGATGAAATTTCAAATTCCTCTCATGATATTGCAAATCTTGTAGAGAAAATGGCCATTAGTGACAACCAAGCAGCTGTTACTGGTCGTGAAAGTTCGATAGCAATGGATGAAACGGCTCAAGGTGTTCAACGTATTGCAGAGGCAGCTCAAATGCTTCATGCTAAAGCAGTCGATACACAATCTATTGCAAATGATGGTGAAAAAACGTTACATGTCGCAGAAGACCAAATGTCGATTATCCAACAATCTTCTAATACAACAAATGAACGAATTAAGAAGTTAAGCGCGCAATCAGCTGAAATCGTTAATATTACGAAAGTAATTACTGATATTACAGAGCAAACAAATCTTCTAGCACTAAATGCTGCGATTGAGGCGGCTCGTGCGGGAGAGCATGGTAAAGGCTTCGCGGTCGTTGCAGATGAAGTACGCAAATTAGCAGAGGAATCCAAAGCATCCGCCAATCAAATAGTGGATGTCATAGCACTTATTCAGCAAGAAACGAAGGAAGTAGAAAAGGCAGTAAGTGTAACTGTATTAAATGTAGATGAGGGTGTCACATTTATTCAGAATGCCCAAAATGCCTTTGATGGAATTTTAAAAGCGATTGGTGATATGACATCTCAGATTGAGGATGTGTCTGCTTCTACGCAACAAATTTCTGCAAGTACTGAAGAAATGGCAGCGTCGGTCAATGAAATGTCCTCTTCTTCCAATTATGCTGCACAGCAATCTGAAACAATAGCATCGACAATCGAAGAGCAAACTGCGACCATTCAAGAAATTAATGCTGTTGCAAAGGCATTAAGTGCAGAAGCGGTGTCCGTGAAGGAAGAAATCAATAAATTTAAAATATAAGGCTCATTACCATAATGTGGGGTTGGTTTCCGTCAAAGCCCTCCATGTCTAAAAGATCACAAAAAAGCGAGGTAGTTTCCAAATGAATTAACCATTTGGAATTACCTCGCTCTATTTTTCTACAAATTTATTTATGGGAAATATCTCTCAGTTTAGAAGGAGGGACACAAACGTTAGAAGAGCAACTCTTCTGTAATGAGCATGATGCGCATTTACCCTTCTTCTGCTTCTTAATGCTCTTATATAAGGTAATACCAGCATAGCCAAATATAATACTACCGATTAAGATATTAATCAATAAAGACATTCTCTACACCTCACATGAATAAGTTCCCGATACCATAAATCATAAGTGCAATAATATAAGCTACAACAAATGGATATATTGTTGCAAATAAAGTCCATTTCACAGACTGTGTTTCCCTTTTTATTGCGCCTACTGTGGCTAAACAAGGCATATAAAGTAAAACAAAGGCCAAGAATGTATAAGCGCTCAAAGCAGTAAAATGAGTGGCCATTGTAGACGATAAGACACCTTCACTTACGCCATAAATAATCGCCATTGTTGAAACAATCACTTCTTTTGCCAGGAAACCAGCAATAAGGGATGCACCAGCTTGCCATGTTCCAAAGCCAAGCGGGATAAACAACACACCAAAAGCGCCTCCAATAATTGCTAAAAAGCTGTCATCCATATTGACATTAGCGCCATGTGGTCCTAAATAAGAAAGAAGCCAAATAATCACGGAGCCGGCAAAGATAATAGTACCAGCTTTGCGGAAAAATCCTTTTCCTTTTTCCCAAGTAGAACGCCAAAGTGTTTTAAGCTGTGGTACATGATAGGCTGGTAATTCAACAATAAAAACTGAAGTTTCATTTTTCAAAATCGTCATTGATAATATTTTTGTCACAATAAGTGCTATCACTATTCCCATTATATATAGGGAGAATACCACTAAAGATTGATGTTTAGTAAAGAATGCTGCGCCAAATAAAGCATACACAGGTAATCTTGCTGAACAGCTCATAAACGGAGCTACTAGTATAGTTAATAGTCGTTCTTTTGGCTGTTCAATTGTTCTTGCAGCCATTACGCCAGGAACGTTACATCCGAAGCTTACAATCATCGGAATAAAAGCCTTGCCATTTAAACCGAAAAATTCCATAAGGCGATCCATGACAACAGCAATTCTCGCCATATAACCTGAATCTTCTAATAGTGAAATAAAGAAAAATAGTACAAAGATTTGTGGTATGAAAACTAAGACGCCGCCAACACCTGCAATGATCCCATCACAAATTAAATTAATAATAAAAGGGGCTGCACCAATAGCTTCTAAGCCTTGAGTAACAATATCTGTAAGAGGGCCGCCTACAATGCCATCCAGGAAATCAGAAAGCGGGGTACCGATCCATGCAAACGTTGCTTGAAACATTAAAAACATAAGCGCTAAGAAAATCGGAATACCTAAAATCGGATGTGTTAAAATTTTATCAACTTTCTCTGACCATTGTGTTTCACTTTTCTCTTGTATGATTACTTCTTTGTAGATGTTAGATATATATAAATCACGTTTTTTAGCAATAGCTTTATTTAGTGGTTCACCTATTTGCTTCTCTAAAGTATCTCGCATTGCAGCAAGCTGTTCAAAGTATTCCTTTTCTTTCAAATAAGCGTCAACAGCTTCATTTCCTATTAGAAATTGAATAGTACACCATCTTCTTTGTTCTTCAGGAACATGTTGTAACAATGCTTCAATTTTTGAGATGCCTTCTTCAATTAGGTCATCATAGGTTAATGTAAAACGTTGTTGAGTACGATCGGAGGCTTGAATAGCGGCATAAATACCTTCGACACCTTTACCAGTACGAGCGCTTATTGGAATAACAGGTACTCCCAAAGAATTCTCTAATTTTTCGACATCAATTGAAATGCCTTTCTTTTTCGCAACGTCTATCATATTTAAACAAACGAAAACAGGTTTGCTAAGTTCAAGTATATCTACTGTTAATTGCATATTTCGTTCGAAATTAGAAGCATCGATAATATTTAAAATTCCATCCACCTGATCTTCAAGTAAAAATGAAGTGACAACACTTTCATCTCTTGAAATGGGGTTAAGCGTATATACACCAGGTAAATCAATTATTTCCTTTTGTAGTCTTTTTACTTGTCCTACTTTTTTTTCAACGGTTACACCACTCCAATTGCCAACGTATTCATATGAATTTGTCAACGTATTGAACAATGATGTTTTACCGATATTAGGGTTTCCTATTAAAGCTAATCTACTCATACTTGTTCGACCTTTATATCCATTAAATCTTTTTTTCTAAGCCCGATTTTCTGTCCTTGACATTCCAATATACAAGCTCCAGAAAACCATCCTTTTTGGACCATACAAACTTGACATCCTTCTTTGATACCAAAAGCATTTAATCGTTTACATAAAAGAGAGTCAATTTGCTGTAGATCTTTCACTTTAACTTTTTCACCCAATTGAACCGCATGAAGGTTCATAAGATCTACCTACTTTCTTGTAGTGATAATCATTATCAAAAAAATATTATCATTTTTTGGTCAGTCTATCAATAATAAGTTTACTGTAAAAAACAATACTAATTAGCAAAGTTAAAGGAAGATTCACTCTTATTCTTCATCATGACAACGAAGCATTCTGTACCGAACGCGGACATGTGTTTGGATGAACTTCGGATTAGCCGGATTGTCCTCCTCTTTTTTCTTTCGAAGGGTAGCATGAAAAGTCAGCAAGTGAGCTCTCGGGGGGATCAATGAAAAAATTATAGAAGTAAATGAAAAACGTACATTAAGAACTCTGGGGGAAGATAAGGTGAACTTCCTAATGGCGAATCTAGATATTATGAAAGAAATAGAGGGAAAAGAGGATTAACAAATCAAAAACAGGTAGAGAAAAGCTTCTTAGTTTTTCTCTACCTGTCATATATACATTAAGCTTGTGAATTTACAAGGATTTTAATATGGTTTCGCTCTTTCATTAATGCTTCAAAGCCTTCTGTTACGACTCCATCTAGAGCAATTCGTTTTGTCACAAGTTTTTCAGCAGGGAAGTAGCCCTGTTTCATTAATTCCATAACTGCTGGGAAAATATCGCGATAAGCAATAATACCTTTAACAGAACGCTCTGTTAGTACGATATTGTTAGGTAGAATAGAAGCTTCAGTTTCCCAAATAGAAACGATAATTGTTTCACCTTCAAATGTTGTTGAATCAATCGCTTGCTGTAATACTACAGGAACACCAGTTACTTCAAATGCAACATCTATGCCACCATTTGTTAATTCATGTAGACGAGCTACTGCGTCCTCATCTTTAGGATTAATAACTGCTGTAGCGCCTAGCTCTAATGCTTTAGCAGCGCGCTCCGCCGAAAGCTCTACCGCATAAATTTCAGCTGCTCCAGCTGCACGCAATGCCTCGATAACAAGAAGACCGATTGGCCCAGTACCAAAGACAGCTGCTGTATCGCCAGCTTTTAGTTTACTTTGACGAACTGCATGTAATGCTACTGCCGCTGGTTCAACAAGTGCACCTTGTTCAAAGGAAAGACCCTCTGGCATTTTGTGTACCAGTTTTTCATCTACCATTGTATATTCAGAGAAACCGCCGCCGCCGCCAGACAGACCGTGGAATCCTAAATGTTTACAAATATTATATTTTCCTTTTTTACAAGCGGCACATTCGCCACATGCAAGAATAGGTTCTACAACTACAGGATCCCCAACTTGTACCTTTGTAACACCTTCGCCAATTTCTACTACTTCACCAGAGAACTCATGGCCCATAACAATTGGCGCAATATCTTTACTTACATAGTGAGGTTGTTCCACTGGAATGAATATTGGGCCAGCTGCGTATTCATGTAAATCACTACCACAAATCCCTGTCCAATGTACTTTAATTTTTACTTTTCCAGGTACAATTACTGGTTCTTCAATGTTTTCTACTCGGATGTCTTTTGCTTTATACCATCTTGCTGCTTTCATGATAAGTCAACCTCCTCTAGTATCTTACATTTTTATCGTAACATATGGTAATTCTTCAAGGCATTAGTTAACAATGAATTGACATAAAAAATACTAATTTTTAGCTCATCATTAGTATAAGCAGCAATATCAAAATAGTATTAAAACTATGTTTAACAAACTAAAAAGATTTAGATAAATTATAATGAAAACTCACCATAGAGGATAACGATACAGTTTCGACTTACTAAATGGGAATGTCGAGGTCTTACGAATAAATTACCATAGCTATATGCAATCAGGAGTAGCATTTGTCTACAGGTCTGAGGCTTTTTTTTATTGCATATTCACAGCATTTCGAGTAACTTTGATAAGGGCTTTGCTACAGCCATGATAAAAATACAAAATTATGTTCATGCTTGAGATAAAAGGACGTTAATATACCTGGAGTTCGAATCATGATACAATGTGAAAGATGTTAGGAGGAACGAATTATGTCAAAATATACTGATTATAATTTTCAGCCATTTTTGCAGGACGCAATTGCAAGACTTGGCTTTACAGAACCAACGCCGATTCAAAAGGAAATCATTCCGCTATTATTAAAAGGAAAGAGTGCAATCGGACAAGCGCATACAGGAACGGGAAAAACACATAGTTTTTTAATTCCAATAGTGCAACGAATTAATGCTGACAAGCAGGAAGTACAAGCTGTTATTACGTCACCTACACGTGAGCTTGCACAACAAATTTTTGATGCGTTAAATCAATTAATAGAAGGAACAACTATTCAAGCGAAATTATTTATTGGAGGTACGGACAAACAACGCTCCATTGATAAGTTAAAAACGCAACCACAAATTGTTGTCGGAACGCCAGGACGTATTCGTGATCTCGTTTCAGCGCAAGCGTTATTTGTGCATACGGCACATATGTTAGTTGTCGACGAGGCAGATTTAGCCTTCGATATGGGCTTTATCGAGGAAATCGATGGTTTTGCTTCCCAAATGCCAGAAAACCTTGAAATGTTTGTATTCTCAGCAACAATTCCAGAAAAGCTTCAGCCTTTCTTAAAAAAATATATGGAAGCACCTGTACATGTCCATATGAACGATAAACGCCCGGTCGCAGAAGGAATTGACTTTGTGCTTGTACCAGTGCGTTCTAAATCACGTAAAAAACGTTTGTTGGAAGTTATTGAAGGGATCAATCCATTTTTAGCTGTAATTTTCACCAACACACGAAAAACAGCAGAGCATGTTGCAGGCTACTTAAATGAAAATGGGATTCGCTGTGGTCAAATACATGGTGATTTAAGTCCACGTGATCGTAAGAAGATGATGAAGCAAATTCGAGAGTTGGACTATCAATATATCGTTGCAACAGATCTTGCAGCGCGTGGTATCGATATTCAAGGAATTTCACATGTCATTAACTACGAAATTCCAGAGGACTTAGAATTCTTTATTCATCGTGTGGGACGTACAGCGCGTGCAGGGAATAAAGGAACTGCTATCACTTTGTTTGAGCCATCAGATGAGGATGCAGTAGTACGTGTTGAGAAAATGGGCATTCCATTCGTTCAAAAAGATGTAAAAGATGGCGAATGGTCTGAACTAAAGGATCGCCATGCACGTAAAAACCGTGTGAAGCATGAAAATGAAATCGATGCGAAAGCAAAAGCATTAGTGCGTAAGCCGAAAAAAGTAAAACCAGGATACAAGCGTAATATGAAATGGGAAATGGAAAAAGTTAAAAAACGTGAACGTCGTTTAAAAGCTCGCGGTAAAAAATAAGGAGGCATTTAAATGCTACTTGGATCACATGTTTCAATGAGTGGAAAAGAAATGCTGCTCGGATCAAGTAAAGAGGCTCTCTCATATGGGGCAAATACCTTTATGATTTATACAGGAGCTCCGCAAAACACTCGTCGTAAAGCAATTGCTGATCTTAATATTATGAATGGTTTACTACACATGAAAGAGCATGGCATGACAAATATTGTTGTCCATGCTCCATACATTATTAATATTGCGAACACAGAAAAACCTGAAACTTTCCGTCTAGGTGTAGATTTTTTACAAACTGAAATCGAACGAACAGCTGCGTTGGAAGCAACACAAATTGTATTGCATCCAGGTGCCCATGTCGGTGCGGGAGCAGACGCAGGTATTGCCAAGATTATTGAAGGTTTAAATGAAGTACTGTCACAGGATTACCCTGTACAAATCGCATTAGAGACAATGGCGGGAAAAGGAACTGAATGTGGTCGTTCATTTGAAGAGCTTGCTAAAATTATAGATGGCGTAACACATAATGAGCGTCTTTCAGTATGCTTTGATACTTGCCATACGCATGACGCTGGTTATAATATTGTAGAAGATTTTGATAGCGTTTTAAATGAGTTTGATAAACTAATAGGCGTTGATCGTATCAAAGTCCTGCATATCAATGATTCAAAAAATGTCCGTGGTGCAGGAAAAGACCGTCACGAAAATATTGGCTTCGGTCATATTGGCTTTGATGCATTAAAGTATGTTGTGCATCATCCACAATTAATGGAGATTCCTAAAATCCTAGAAACACCATATGTTGCATTAAATAGTGATGCCAAATCAAAATCGGCTCCTTATAAACATGAAATTGAAATGCTTCGTAATGGAGAGTTTAAACCAGAGTTAATCGATGCTCTAAGAGAATAGAATAAAAAGCCCGAAATCAGCTGCATAAGTACTGATTTTCGGGCTTTTTTTATCTTCATTCAGCAAAGAGCAAAGAGCAACCACAGCTACAGATGTTTTTTGTAGCGAAAGAGCAACGACAGCTACAATTACACCAAGGCGAATTTGATTATTTCGTAAACAATGCAATTAGTTGTCTGGAACGCTTTCTACCTAAAACAGCTTCAACCTCTACAAGAATATCTTTTGGAATACCTAAAAAGAGCCATGAAAATGAGAATTGCTCCAAATAAGGCCGGAGTTTTTTTACTTCAGAAGTAGTAATTTCAAATCCTTCAGAACGTGCAATCGCAACAATTTCCTTATCACTACTTTGTGTCAATTGCTGTAAAAATTGAATACTCAAAGCTAATCCTCCTTTTAAAATTGTTTAGTTTTTTGAACAAAATCAATCTTGTGAAAGTCATGACAGCTATAAAAATCCTTCACATTAAAAGTGTTAGAATCAATGCCTATTACAAAATTAGCGGTTCAAATAACAAAATACAGTTTTATTTTCCTAATCAACATACATGACAATCTTTTTTCTGGTCATCATCAAAAGTTGTGGATGACATTTGTTAAAACGTATGCCATGTATATAAGTTGAGTGGAGACTGGGCGACTCCTTCGTAACCAACATCGTGCTGTTGCCGCTTCGCTTTCGCGCAAAAAACATCGTGCGCTTTCGCGCAGAAAACATTTGTTGGCCCAAGCGCTCATCGGACGCCCCAGGAAAGTGCCCAGTCGGAACGGAAATCAACCACACGTTATGGGGATGATTTTATTTTCTTTACAAAAACTGTACTTTCATTTATACTTACAACTTGTTAAATCGTAATGATTTTGAATTAGAAAGAAGAGAACATACATGAAAAAATCATTAATTGATATTGAAAAAGTGTCATTTCAATATGACTATACGCAAGTATTAAAAAATATCTCTTTCCGTGTAGAAGAGGGAGATTTTTTAGCACTTCTTGGTCCGAATGGTTCAGGGAAATCTACCTTATTAAAAATTATTTTAGGGTTACTAAAACCAATGTCTGGAGAGATAAAGCTATTTGGTGAACCAAGTTCAACTTTTAAGCATCGTGAATGGATAGGATATGTGTCACAGAAATCGAATTCCTTCAATTCAGGGTTTCCAGCAACCGTCCAAGAAGTCGTGAAAAGTGGATTATCCAAAAAGTTAGGATTATTTAAAAGACCTGGACGAGATGCAAAGGGAAAAGTGTTAGAAGCA
This sequence comes from Lysinibacillus sp. NPDC059133, assembly GCF_042755925.1. Taxonomy (NCBI): domain Bacteria; kingdom Bacillati; phylum Bacillota; class Bacilli; order Caryophanales; family Bacillaceae; genus Lysinibacillus; species Lysinibacillus sp. NPDC059133. Next base: position 20,921 of record NZ_JBHZDH010000052.1, read on the forward strand.
TTAAAAGCTGTTGGCATGGAAGCATTTATGAATCGTAATATTGGTGAGTTATCTGGTGGGCAACAGCAACGTGTCTTTATTGCAAGGGCATTAGTTAGTGAACCGAGGCTATTAATATTAGATGAACCAACTGTCGGCATTGATCATGAGAATGTGCAGTCCTTTTATGATATGCTGGCGAAATTGAATCGGGAACAGGGAATTACAATGATTCTTGTTACACACGATGTTGATACAGTGTCGAACCGTATCAGTCATGTGGCATGTTTAAATCAAACCATACACTTCCATGGTTACAAAAATGAATTTGATACAATTTCTCACGATGCGCTTGATGCTTGGTATGGCCATTCTGTGAGAAAGATTCACTAGAAGGAGAAGGCATAATGATTGAAGCAATATTTAACTATGAATTTTTACAAAATGCCTTTTTCTCTGGGCTATTAATTGGCATATTGGCACCGCTGCTAGGTGTTTTTATTGTCGTTCGAAGGCTCTCGCTTATTGCTGATGCTTTGTCACATGTGACGCTGGCAGGTATAGCGGGAAGCTTATATATCAGTCAATCTGTTACAGCCCTGGCAATGCTAAATCCAATTTATTTAGGCATACTGGCCTCAGTCAGCGGTTCGATTTTAATTGAGCGTCTTAGACGTTTATATAAGCACTATGAAGAGCTTGCTATTCCTATTATTATGTCAGGCGGGATTGGTATTAGTGCTATATTTATCTCGCTTGCAAGCGGCTTTAGCACGGATTTAATGAGCTATTTATTTGGTTCAGTGTCAGCTGTATCACGTCAGGATTTATGGGTAGTAGTAGGAATTGCTGTTGTTGTCATTATCTTTTTGTTTATATTTTTTAAGGAACTTTTTGTTTTATCTTTTGATGAGGAATATGCAAAAGCTAGCGGCCTTCCTGCACGTTGGATTCATCTCTTATTTATGATTGTTACAGCGCTTGTTATTGCTGCAAGTATGCGCATCGTCGGCATTTTACTTGTATCATCCCTTATGACGTTACCTGTGGCTGCTGCAATGCGACTTGCAAAGGGCTTTAAGCAAACAATCATCTATGCAATTGTCTTTGGCGAAACAGCTGTGTTAATCGGTTTAGTTAGTGCATTTTATTTAGATTTAGCACCTGGTGGTACAATTGTCGTTACTTCGATCTTAATTTTGTTACTTGTTATACTAGTGAAGAAAATAGTATTTAAAATGGCTGCAAAACGGGAGGAGGTAGCGCAGTGAATGTTTCTAAAGCGTGGGGGATTTTAAAAGAAAACGGCTATAAAAAAACAGATAAGCGGGAGTTAATATTAGATATGTTTGCAGCAACAGATAAATATTTAACTGCTCGAGATTTATTAGATGTTTTGAAAAAAGATTTCCCAGGTATGAGTTTCGATACGATTTATCGCAACCTTGCAACGTTTGTGAAGCTAGGAATACTGGAGGAAACTGAGTTATCTGGGGAGCGGAATTTCCGTATGCATTGTGAGTCTGAACATCATCACCATCATTTTATTTGTATGGATTGTGGCAATGTTAAGGAGCTAAATCTCTGCCCTATGGAGATGCTTGGAGAAAAGCTGCCAGACTATGAAATTGAAAACCATAAATTTGAGATTTACGGTAAATGTCCAGAGTGTAAGCCTGAAGCTTTGTAATATCTGATATGACAATATTTAAAAGAAGGGGTAGTTCCAAGTTAGGAACTATCCCTTTTAGTAACTATGCTGTTTTGCAGTAGGTTTAATTTATAGTATAAGTTGTTGCAGCTGTATTAGTTACAAGGCGTTCACCGATTATTATTGCGCCTTACTCTATCCGCAAATACAAAAAAGACGAATGGTTGCGTTCATTCGTCTAATTTTTTATTATTGATGTTTTTGTTGGAATTCGACCATAAAGTCACGTAATGCTTCACAAGCCTCTAACGGAACAGCGTTATAAGTAGAAGCACGGCAGCCTCCTACAGAACGGTGTCCATTAAGTCCAACAAATCCCGCTGCTTTTGCTTCAGCAAGGAATTGTTTTTCAAGTACCTCATCAGTAACACGGAAAGTGATGTTCATTAAAGAACGGCTTTCTAGTGTTGCATGACCTTTATAGAATCCGTTGCTATTGTCAATGGCATCATAAATGACTTTTGCCTTTAATTCATTATGCTTCTCAATTTCTGCAACGCCGCCTTTTGATTCTACCCATTTTAATACTTCACCTAACATATAGATCCCGAAAGTTGGTGGTGTATTGTATAAAGAGTTGCTATCGGCATGCGTTGAATATTTTAACATTGTAGGAATGTTTTTATTCGCTTTCTCTAACAAATCTTTGCGAATAATGACTACTGTTACACCAGATGGGCCAAGATTTTTTTGAGCCCCTGCATAAATAAGACCGAATTTACTTACATCAACTGGTTTAGAAAGAATATCACTAGACATATCCGCAATTAACGGTACATTTCCTGTTTCAGGGAATTCCTTCCATTGTGTACCGTAAATCGTATTGTTTGAAGTGATATGCACATATGCATCCTCTTCATTGAATTGAATATCTGCTAAAGCTGGGATATTACGGTATTGATTTTCTTTTGTACTCGCAGCTTCTACAGGCGTACCGAATAATTTAGCCTCTTTGATTGCTTTTTCAGACCATGAGCCTGATAATACATAACTTGCTTTTTGATCTGCCTGTAGGAAGTTCATTGGAATCATAGTAAATTGAAGACTAGCTCCACCTTGTAGGAAAAGGACTTCATAGTTTTCTGGGATAGCATAAAGCTTTTTCAATAAAGCAATTGCTTCATTATGTACTTCATCGAAAATGGCACTGCGGTGGCTCATTTCCATAATTGACATGCCTGAGTCACGGAAGTTTACTAATTGTTGTTGAGCATTTTCTAATACTTCTAGTGGTAGTGCAGAAGGACCTGCGTTAAAATTGTATGCACGTTGTGTCAAAGTGGTACACTCCTTGTTTGGTTTTATAAGGTTAAACCTTATTCATAGGTTATTTAGTTCCTACTAATTGGTTGTTGAGTCTATCATGCTTTTACGGTCAGTTCAAAATCATTTAAGGATTTTGAACTGACTATTAAAGCGGGATAAAAGCACTTTACTGGATTATAACTCAATTTTTAAGAGAAAAAATAAAATTCTCACTATTCGAGCAGAATAATGACAGGCTCGCAACAAAATGTACACAATTGAGTTAAAATTCATAATAGCCTTGTGGTTTAAATACGAACAAATCGAAATATTGAAATGGATATACGAGTTAATATTTCGTGATTTACATATTCCATAATCAGTTAAATTATTAAATGTTCGTGTTTGTTTATGTGGAATGGCTACTACCCAAATATGTACTTTCCTGCACATTCTTCTAGGGAAGGACACTTTCCGCGGCTGTAGTCTGGGCTCATTAAGGCATTGACTAATGGTAATATGTTTCTGAACAAAAAACTTTGAACGAAAACATAAAGATATTAAAATGGACGAAAATCTTCCACATAAACTAAAAACTTTCGGTATAATGAACTGTGAATACGGATTTAAGGGGTGTTTAAATGTTTACAATAGAAGAGGCGTGTTTAGTTGTCGTCGATGTACAAGGGAAGTTAGCGACAATTGTTGATGAAAGTGAAGCGGTGATTGAAAATGTAGCCAAGCTGGTACAAGCTATGGATGCATTGGAGATACCAGTTTTATGGCTTGAACAAAATCCTAGTCGTTTAGGTGGGACAGCGTTAGATATTGCTCAACATATTCATGGTCAACAACCCATTGCTAAAATGGCTTTTAGTGCGTGCCAGGAACAAGATTTTGTAGATGCATTGAAGGCAAGTGGTCGTTCGCAATTTATCGTGACAGGAATCGAAACACATATTTGTGTTTACCAAACAGCCCGACAGCTAAAAGAACAAGGGTTTGAGGTTGAAGTTGTTGCAGATGCCGTGTCCTCTCGTACAAAGGCCAACAAAGAGATTGGGCTTGAGAAGATGAAGGCACTTGGAATTTTACCAACAAGCGTGGAAATGATTTTATATGAGCTGCTACAGCGCGCAGATCATCTACATTTTAAAACGGTGCTACAGCTCGTTAAATAGATTTGTAAATGAGGAGATTGGTTTATACCTTTTGATTTAGTTTGTAATAATTTTACAAAAAGAATATGAAATATCGAAATTTATAATTTATATATTAAAACAGGAAGATGTTTGAATAGGTCTAAAGATCTAATTCGAACATCTTTTTTTGCCTTGTCTAGATATTTCGTGACTATTGACGCAAAAATGTTCAGTTTTTGTTTAGGACGATATGCTATTATAAAAAGCAAGAAGGCATAAGTTTTAAACTAATTGTTAGGAGGAGGATTTTATAATAAAAAAATTTATTTTTATATTTTGTTTTGTGCTCATTTTAACTAGTTGTGAAAAAAAAGATGTAGTTTTACAAAAAAACGAACCTCTTTTACCAACAGAAAAATTTGTTATTAAAGAATTTATGGATGATGGAGGTCTGTTGAGAACAGATTTAACAGAACAAAAGAATATATTTTTATCAGAATCAATGGGTTTATGGTTAACATACTTACTAGAAAAGGGTGACCAGGCACGCTTTAAGAATCAAGTGGATGTAATGAAATCTGATTTTCTAAAAAATAACTTTATTGTATGGCGGCTAGAGAAGAAAAAACAAGCTTCTGTTAATGCACTTATTGATGACTTACGAATTATTCGGGTACTTTTTGAAGCAGGTGAAAAATGGAAGATACCTCATTATATACAGTTGGGCAATGAACTAGGGAAGAATCTTGTAAGGTATGGAATGAATGATGGATTATTTGTAGATTTTGTGGATGTTCAAACAAATGAAAAAGCAAAGACATTAACAATAAGTTATATTATGCCTTCGGCTTTTAATCAAATGCAGAAACATGGGCTTTTATCACAAAAACAGGTAAATCAGCAGCTTGCGATTCTTAAGAATGCTCCTCTTGCTGAAGCAGGATTTTACCCAAAAAACTATGATATTTCGTCCGGAAGTTATGTGTTCGATAAGGAGCTACACATGATTGATCAATTGTATACTGCCTATCATATGGCCTCTGTGAAAGAGGACACGACACTTTTTAAAATATGGTTACTTGATCTTTTTAATAGAGATGGCAAACTATATGGACGTTATAATGCACAAACGAATCAGCCATCTGTTAATTATGAATCACCTGCAGTTTATGCAATGGCTGTTCGATATTTACTTGTGTTAGACGAAAAACCTTTGGCGAATCAATTTCTTGAGAAAATGACATCTCTAAAAAATGTCTCAACGGCAGGTTATATAGATACACATACACAGGCAACACATATTTTTGATAATTTACTACCGCTATTGGCAGAAAGAGAGGTAGAAAATGCGAACAACTATGAATTGGAATAGTGCAATATTTTTTTATGGAACAGTATTGCTTTTGCTTTTACAAATTCCTTCTTATTATTTATTACACAGAGATGTTGAAAGTTTATTATTATATATTTTTTTAATAATACTAGTAATACTAACTCTATGGCGCGGAACGGTGTTAGGGCTTATTAGTAGTTTGTTATTTATTTTCATTAGCGGGTCAACGTTACTTTATATTGGCATGTCAAAAAATATTGTTTTTTTTAGTGCATCGTTTTCCATGCAGTTGTTTTTCGTTTATGGTGTTGTTCAATTATTGCTTATTTTAAGTGCAGGGAAAGTGCATGATTTATTGTTCGAACAGGCAAACTATTTGAAACAATTACAACAGGATATTAAAAGTTATGTAGCAATTGATGTCGAAACAGGCTTTGATAATGAAACTCGTATGCGTATTAGTGTCAATGAAGAAATGCGAAGATCCGATCGACATAAACATACTTTTGTTTTTATTGTATTAAGGCTTGAGAATTATGAACAATTTAAAAAACTTTATGGAACAAAAGAAGCTCAGCATTTATGGAAGCAACTTGCCCAAAAAATACAACAAACAGTAAGACAAACAGATAAAAAATTTCGATTTCGTGAAAATCAAATTGGGTTGCTACTAATAGATACAACGGATGAGTATATAGAGGTCATTTTTGACAAATTGGACCAAGCATTAAAAAATCATCAGCTTTTAAATGAAAAGTGGATAACCCTTAGTTATAAAACTAGTTATTTTACGTATAGTCCGCTGTTAGAGCAATCTTTCGATGAATTATTAACAGAGCTAGAAAGGGAGATGAAAACAAGTGCACTCCAAATATAGTTTTCTGTTAGTGGTCAGTTTATTTTGTTTATATAATTTGACGAATAATGTGACAGTGTCAGCAGCAGAAAAGGATGTTGCATTAATTTACGCTACAAGTAATCAACAGCTTAATCAAGATGTGCAGACGTTGTACGAGATGCTCAAGGGGTATACAAAGGTAGATGTTATGCCTATAGAAGCAGTGCATGAAAAAACATTACATTCGTATAACCGAATTGTCGTAATTAGCTCTCATTCAGTACCAATTTCAAAAGAAGCACTTTTAGAATTAAATCAATTCCAAGGACCAGCTGTGGTAATTGGTGAAAATGTACTTCAACTGGAGCACTTTGCTCAGTGGCAAGAGGGTGACATTATTAAGCTTCGAGCTATAGGTGAACATGTTTTGGAAAATCCTATTGAATGGAAAAGTATACAACCATCTTCTAATTCAGAAACGGTAGAAGTGGCATCAACCTTAAACAAGGAATATCCATTTATAGTTAAGGCACAAAGGAAAAATTGGTCATATATTGGAAATTTTATCTATACAAATTCGATGCAATATGAATGGCCTTCTATCATCAATAGGCTGTTACAATTGCCTGAACCTATAAAACATCAGACGTTTATTGTATTAACTGATATCAATATGGAGACCGATGTGGCAAAACTAAAGTCAGTAGTGACACAATTTACTGAAAAAGGAATACCTATTAGTCTTGAAGTGACACCGATAGATATAGCTGAAGATGGGGAGACGATTTATTATCTACACAACAATAAAAAATTATTTAACTATTTGCAAAAATTACAGAAAGAAGGATTCCCTTTCATACTATCCTCGACTTCTAAACAAGCTGAGAAAAGTTTAGATTATTTAGCGTTTCGGGGAATCTATCCTATTTTGAATAATGGAAATAGTACCATATTTACAGGTATTGTACAGCAAGGTAATAATCAAATCTATCAATCACAAAATGAAAATCAAACAATGTATCCGTTGACAGTAGAGAATATTGCTGATACAAAAATTAATCCACTTTTCCCAGTAGAACAAAAAATAAAACTTTTATTAAAAGCTCCAGGTTCAATTATTGGCATTCCGTATCCTGCTTATCTTGACGCGTCATATGTGCAGGAGCTTGTTGGTTTTTTAAAAGGTCTGCCACAATTAGATTTTTTGGATTTTAGAAAAACTAAACAAGAAGTAAAAACGAATCACATTTCAATTACTCAAACTGAAAATGGTGAACAAAATATTAAATTATCGTTCTCTAACACCGATCGTTTAAAAATATTATTCGAAGAACGGCCTTTTGAATTGGTACTGTGGATGATTGTTTTGACTGTTTCAATGTTTGTTATGTTATTTTTTATTAATACTTTTCGTTTACGTATAACATTACGTAAGCGGTTATTTGAGGAGAGGAAAACCAATGGCTGATATCTTATTTTATATTGCGTTATTCCTCATTTGGATTATGTTGCTATATCATATGTTTTTAATGCAAGGCGGCTATAGACATTTTCGATCGTTTGAAAAACCTATTGATGAGTGGTCTAAAAAAATGGCGAATGTGCCCACGGTCAGTGTTTTTATTCCTGCACATAACGAAGCAGTTGTCATTGAACAAACGTTACGAGCTATGTCTCGATTGTATTATCCAAAAGATAAATTAGAGATAATCGTTATCAATGATAATTCGTCTGATGAGACAGGTGAAATCGCTTCTAGATTTGCTGAAAAGTATCCATTTATTCGTGTCATAGAAACGGTAGAGCCGAATAAAGGAAAAGGGAAATCCTCTGCATTAAACTCTGCATTAGCAGACTCTACAAGTGAAATTGTCGTTGTTTACGATGCTGATAATACACCAGAGAGGATGGCAGTTTGGTATTTAGTAATGGGGTTAGTCAATGACCCTAAGGCTGCTGCAACAGTGGGGAAATTTCGAGTAATTAATGCAGCTGAAACATGGCTGACACGTTTTATTAATATTGAAACAATTTGTTTCCAATGGATGGCTCAAGGTGGTCGTTGGAAATGGTTTAAAGTTGCTACGATACCAGGTACGAATTTTGCTATTCGTCGTAGTATATTAGAACAATTAGGTGGATGGGATGTAAAGGCGTTAGCCGAAGATACTGAGTTAACCATTCGAGTCTATAATTTAGGCTACCATATTCGTTTTTTTCCAAAGGCAATTACTTGGGAGCAAGAGCCGGAAACTTTAAAAGTATGGTGGAAACAACGAACAAGATGGGCTAGAGGTAATCAATATGTAGTGTTAAAGTTTTTAAGCCAATTTTTCACATTGAAAAGAAAGAGTATTATTTTTGATTTATTTTATTTCTTTTTTACGTACTTCTTGTTCTTCTTTGGAGTGATTTTATCCAATGTTTTATTTATTATCAATTTATTTTATGACATTGGTTTAACTGTTGGTGATATTGCGATTGTGCTATGGATTCTAGCCTTCTTACTCTTTTTAGGAGAAGTCATGATTACATTAAGTATTGAAAAAACTGAAATGAATCGAAAAAATTTCTTTTATGTCATCCTAATGTATTTTAGTTATTCACAAATGTGGATTGTATTGGTCGTATGGTCATTAATGCTAGAAATAAAGCGTATGTTTACTGGTCAAGAAATTCAATGGTATAAAACAGAACGATTTGCGAAGAAATCAGAACAAGGAGCAGAAAAATGAGACCTATACTGTTTATATTCATGATCTTAATGAGTCTTCCCTTTTTTTCAAGTTATGCGTCAGCGGATACCATTATCGTTGATGATAAGTCGCTTGTCATAGAAGGAAATGAATCGCAGCAAAGGCCACTTTTATCAGAGGCTATCGAATTACAGGGACCATCTTCATCAAGGGATTTCTATTACAATTTAACAAAAGATATAGAGTCAGATAAGCACTCGGTTACATTTCAAATCCAACATTCAGAATTATTAATTGAACCGTCCTCTTTTACTGTGAAAATTGATGATACAGCAATCAAAACTGTAACATTAACACCAGATTTATTAAAACAATCAGTGACAGTTACGCTTCCTAAAGAAGCAATGCTTAAGGGAACTCATAAAATTACAGCCAGTTTTTATGGTATTTTAAAAGAAGGGATATGTGTCCCCCCTGGAAATTCAGGAAACTGGCTTCGGATTGATATATTATCATCTATTTCTACCTTTGATGGGAATGTACAAGATTGGACATTAACTAGTTATCCTTCTGCATTCTTAAGTTATGATAATAAAGTAACTACACTTATTTTACCGGAAAAAGCATCAGAAGCAACATTGAATAGCAGCTATAAACTAGCAGCTTATTTATCAGAGCAAGGGGAAAATGATGTACAAATAAAGAGAGAAAATACTATTGATAAAATAACAGGTCCGGTAATAGTAGTAGGTGCAAAGGAAGAATTTAGGAGTATTTTCGCGAGAGATATACTAAAAAATGTTAAAGAAAACGAAGAAGATACATTGACAGTTGGAGTTCATAAGCTGCTTAATACAGATAGAAGTGTACCAGTTTTAATTGTTACAGCGAAAACACCAATTGCTATACAAGAACGGATATCACTTTTAACAGATGTGAGATTATTCGAGCAATTGGCTGGAAATACAATAACTGTGGATGAGCTACCAAAAGTTGAGAAACTTTCGACTACAACTATTCCTTTAACACAACTTGGCTTTGAAAATAAGATACTATCCAGTCAGGTTACAATGACTCCACATTACTATGTTTCACTGCCACAATTAGAGGCAAACAAAGAAGCGGTGATGCGTTTAGTCTTAAAAAAATCAGCAACATTACCTAAAGATGTTGATAAAAATGATCGGAAGTTAGAATTAAATATATATGTAAATAAAGTGCCACATTCAATAGATTTGCGCAAATTAGACAAAACTTCTTCAGATATGTATGAGGCTATAATACCAATTGAAACGAATATTTTAAATAAGCAATCTATTACAGATATTCAATTTGAAGTGACAGGTTTTCAATTAGAAGATCCATGTGAAACGACAAATGAGCGTTATTGGTTATATATTGATGGGGATAGTTCCCTAACAATTGCAAAAGATACAACCGAACCATCATTTACATTAAGAGATTTTCCAAATGCTTTTCACGATAATTCCTTAATTATAATACCTGATGGGGATGTTTTAAGCGATACTAGGATGCTAATGCTTTACAAAGCATTAATGGCGAATGGGCAATTGGCAAATACTACTCTAAAGAAAAATAAAGACGTTACAAAGAGTGATTTACAGAAGCATGCGGTTATTTTTATGGGGCAAATTGATGAATTTACTATGCTTTCAAAAAATGCTGATAAAATCCCACATACATCTGATGAGTTGATTCAACAAGGATTTTTACCTGAAGCAATCTCTCAATATACATTTATCACCAAAAACTTCTGGCAAGCTAATGAGCCACTATTGTTTATTCAATCCATAGAAAATAATGTGCTTAAAAATAATTTCTTTACGCATTTAAAAGAGGCCAATGAGGAGTCATCTTCTGCTATTGAAACAAAGGAAGGGCAATTTTTGACGGCTGTTAATAATACATTGAATAATGATGAAGGAAAGGCTGAGAAAAAGGAAAGTGTTTCTTTTGTCCTAATTATTGAATTTATATTACTTATCGCTGTAATTGCAGTCATTTTATATTTTATCCTTCGTAAAAAGAAGAAAGATCAATAAAAGAAGATTAAAAAAAGCAAAGTCGCATGTTGCGACTTTGCTTTTTAAGCAGGCATGTCAGTTGGTGTTGGTTTTGCGTAGCCTTCTTTATATGTGTCATCAATTTTTTGACGAATTTCTTTGAGGTCCATACCGTCTTTATGCATTTTTGCAGACTGTACAGCAATTTCTAGGCAAACGAGACAACGGGTACCGTGATCATCCCAGACAATTGTTCCATCCTCTCGCTTTTCTTCAATAAAGCAGTTTAAATTACTTCTATGTCCAACTGATTCGCCACATCCACAATAGCAGGGCATCCACTCTAAAATTTCTGTAGATTGTCCAGCGATTTGATATACTAAGCGAATATTTTCTGATTGATTATTTAAAAATGATGGTAAAACATCAGCAGATGCAGTCTCCTCCTGAATATCTCCGGAAGCATGTGCATGTTCTTCATGTGAAGCTTCTTTTTGTGCTTCATTCTGATTTTTTTCAACAGCTTGTTTATCTGCCCCGCAAGCACTTAACACTAATAACGACAGAGCAAAAATAGATAGCAGTTTTTTCAAGAAAAGCGCCTCCTACATGTTTACAATACTTCCATTATAACATTGTTCGTCGAAACATTTACAAGGAGGCAAGTGAAAATCAATGAAATATATCTGATCCGCGTGTTTTGTTCATGAAATGTTCCATTTTCTCACTCAGTAATTTTTTTAAGAAGAAACCAAATAAAATGAAAAGGAGCCAGAAGAAAGATAAAAAGGCTAGATCAACCCATACCTTTGACCAAATAATACCACCAACTGCCTCACGCATCATTTCAATGGCATAAGTGAAAGGAAGAAATGGATTTATCATTTGGAAAAATCTAGGTAGTAATTCTACCGGGTATGTGCCACCAGAACCTGCAATTTGTAGCACTAACATGACAATGGCTAAGGCCTTTCCAACATTTCCGAATACGGATACTAACGTATAGACAATCGTTACGAATACTAAGCTAATAAATAGCCCAAATGGAATAAAGAAGTAAGGAGCACTAATGGACCCATCTAAAATAACAATATCTCCTATTGTAATAATGAGCGTTTGAATAAATGAAAAAGTTGCAAATGTTAATAAACGCCCAAAGTATACTTGGCGAATACTGTATTGATCATTATTGTGAATATTTACAGATAAAAGAGAAATTAATAATAAACAACCAACCCAGATGGAAAGTACAGTGTAAAACGGTGTCATAGCTGTTCCATAATTGGCAATTGGAAACATTCTATGTTCCTCAAGCTTAATAGGCTCCTCAAAGAAATCTCGCTCAGCATTGACGTCGTTTTTCAATAATTGAACGATTTCAGAAATATCAGCTTCACTTTCTAATGTTCTGAGCTTGTCTGCAAGGGTCTTGATTTTTGTACTTAAAGTCGGGAAATTCGTTTGTACTGTACCAATTGTCTTATTTGCTGTTGCTAACATATTTTTAGCATTTTTTAAACGATCTGTTGCTTGAGGTAGAATACTTTTTACATTCGTCAGCATAGATGATGCATTGGTTAAAGTATTTTTAGCAGAAGATAAGGTCGAATGAATTTGTGGCTCTAGATCATCGTTATAATGAGTAAGGAATTGATGAAGATTGGTAGAGACATTTTGCGCAACGCTTTGTACATCAGCAAGGTCATTTTTTATCGTTTCGACATCAATATTATTTAGCTGCTGCACTTTACTTGAGATGTCCGTTAGTAATGTATTCAGCTGTTTTAATGCTGTTAGAGAGCTTAAAGAATAATCAGTAAAACTAGGATTTGTCTGTAAATCTCCACGTATAGCTCCAAGCTGTTCAATTATTTTATTGTTAGTTAGTAAAGTCTTCACATCTTCAGAATTGCTTTGCTGTAGTGCCGTCAGGACGTTTTGAATCTTGTCTTCAAGCTGCTTACGAGTCGAAGCGTCGGCTTGTGTTAATTTTTGAAGTGCTTCAAGTGTTTGGATGCTAGTATTTACTTTCTCACGAGATGCATCTAGCTGGTTTTTAATTGTATCTTTTATTTGTGCAATGGTAGCTGAATCCACATTAGTATTTTGAAGCTTCCCGATAATATCTGTAAATCGTTGTGCAATATTTTGTACTGCTTCTAAATCTTTTTTGATGATAGGGGATAGTTGAGTGAACAATGTATCAGCTTCGTTGATCAATTTTAAACCTTGATGGATTGTTGTTAGACCATCATTCGTTAATTTCTCAACTTCAGGAACTTGGGTAATTGTGTGGTTCAGTAATGTCTCAGCTTCTTTTCCACCTTTAGCAGTTTGCGCTAAATATGTTTCGATATCTGGGAGATGCTGTTCAATTGTAAAAATATAATTTTCAAACTTTCTAAAGTCGGGAATTTCTCGCTCCATCTCAACACCGATCGTATTAAACATAGAGAAAAGTGTTCCGTTGACAGTTGAGACAAACTCATTAGATACTTGTTGCGTCAAGCCACTTGCACCTTTACTTGTGATTTTGGGTGCGATTGGATTGATTTTTTCATTTACATAATAATCGATATGCGCTTTTGTAGGCACATTTGACAGTATGGAGGTCAGTTTTTGTGAAAAATCACTAGGGACAACAATAACCGCAAAATAATTCCCGTTTTTTAAACTATTTATGGCTTGTTCATGAGAAGTAAATTCCCAAGTAAAGTTTTGATTGGTACTTAAATTGTCTACTACCTCGTTACCAACATTAATATCCTCTCCCCTAACAGTCGCTCCTGTGTCTTCATTGACAACAGCAATTTTCATGTTGGCAGTATGGGCATAGGGATCCATAGAGGCGTAGATATTAAGCCACGCATAAAGAGAAGGTAAAAAAATGAGCCCACCAATAATGACAGCAACTACCCAGTTTGTTAAGATATTATGGATATCACCTTTATAAATTTGAAAAACATTTCGGATAGTGTGTTTCATATTAACCACCCCACATTCATATTGAGCATTCTATATGTATGTTTCCAAACTTGGGCCAAATTATGTTTGAATTATGGAAAAACTCGTTTTCAAAGACTAATTAGTTTACTAGGATTTAAAAACCATTTATAATCAATCGCGAATACACTAAAAATAGGGTTTTTTAGTGTGGAAAGGGAGGAATACATTCTCGTGAAAAAACTACTAATTATTGGCTCAGTAATTGTTTTGTTATTTGCAGCAATTATTGTGCTAACGAATGTATCGAACAAAAGTAAGTTAGCAAGTGCAAATAATCCTTACGGTGACAAAGAACTGAAACAAGAAACAATTGATCAATTGGATGATGAAAATTACCAAAATATTATGTTACCAGACGAGCTTGAAAAAAAATTAAAAGCTGGTGAAGATGTAAATGCTTATTTCTTCAGTCCAATTTGTGTGCACTGTAAAGCTTTTACACCTGAGTTAATGCCGATTGCTAAGGAACTTGGTATTGAAATTGCACAATTAAATGTATATGAGTACGATGAATTATGGAGTAAATACAATTTTAAATCGACACCAACTTTTATTCGCTTTGAAGGTGGTAAAGAAGTTAATCGTTTTGTAGGTGCATTACCAGAAAAAGATTTACGTACATTTTTAAATAAAGAAGTATTAAAAAAATAAGCAAAGCAGAGACTGTATCAAAAGTTATTTTTGAGCAGTCTTTTTTATTTCATCAAAGTTTTCTGTAGCGAAGCAAAGCGCCAGCTACAATTACGTCAAGGCGAAATTGTTTTTTGTGGTGTATACTAAATATACTGAAGAGCTATACATTGGAGGAATATTGAATGACAATGGATGATTATTTTTATAATGGTGAGCTAATGAAGTGCTATGAGTTGGCTAAACAAGTTACAGATGAAAATGAGAAAGCGTTAGCTGTTAAATATATTAAATTATTAGAAGAGTATGATTTTGCGAGCTATCCAAAGCCTACGTTGTCTGTGGAAAACCAACATGCAGAACGAGCAGATGAAAGCTATCCTGAATCGGATGCCGTCGTCGAAATTCGCGCGATAAAAGATGAAGCAGAGTTTTCAAATCGTATGAAAGAACTAGAGGGGATAGCGACAACGGGTACTCCGAATGAAAGGGCCAAATCATTTTTTACACAGGGTGAACTGTTTTTGTTTGCACATCATTACAACGAGAGTGTTCATTGTTTTAAACAAACAGTAAAAGAAAACCCTAACAAGGCGTTATATTGGGGAATCACAGGTCAGACGATGCACCGCTTTGGATGGATGCCATTCGATGCACTTGGCTACTTAGAGCAAGCTATTAACTTAGATCCAAATAATGCACGTTGGAAATGGAATAAAGCACTTGTTCTTATTCAATTAGCGAAGGATTTGCAGATGGCACCGTTTATGGCAAATGCTGCGATTACATTGGAGGAGTCACTAGCTGTTTGTGGCAAGCATCAGCGGTCATTGAAAGATGCTATCCAAAATACTATTGATAATATGGATAGCTATGTATTTTCATAGTAGATAGAAGATGTCTCAAAAACTGAGGCATCTTTTTTATCTTCATTCAGCAAATGTTTTTTAACGGCAGTAATTCATCTGTACCGAAAGCACAGAAAGTAGGTGTGAGATGAACTGCCCGTAAAAGCCCGATTGGTGAAGACTAATAATCAGTGGGAGTGAAGAAGACCCTCCATTTATTAAAGTTTCACTTTATTTTATCATTTAGTCCTAATTTCCACTTTTGTTTTGGTTGAAAAGTCGTTACTTCGTGGTAACTTTGTAGTATAATCATCCTAATTATTAATGGAGCAGTAGATAGAGAGAATTATTTAGTGATTAACGAGGGGAGTTATTATGTGGAAGTTTAATGAGGATTTTTCTTTTGTGAAGCAGGGCATTCAATTCATCCTATTATCAATGGTTTTATTAATCGTAATTGGTTTGGGTAGTGATAAATTTTATGGGATATTTGGAGAGAACAACTATGTAACGATTCATTTAATGATGGAAATGCTTATTACTGTAGTGACAATGTCTATTTCAATTCAGACGTGGTTAATTACGCCCTATATTTTATCTAATAAAGTTCTCTATGCAGGGGCTTTATTTTTAGCCATTAGCTTATTAGAAATGGCTCACGCACTCTCTTATAAAGGAATGCCATTTTTCATTACTGAGAGTACGCCGTATGCATCAACATGGTTTTACATGCTTAGTCGATTACTATTATCGATTGGTTTTCTCTTCATTTTTTTTATAAAGGAGAAGGAAATCAAATCATTTTATCGTTGGTTTATTTATATCTTGCCGTTTGTAATAATTATTGGTTGTTTTGTCGTCATCTATGCCCCAATGTCTATATTGCCACCTCTTATGATAGAAGGTGAAGGTCCTACTATTTTAAAAAATACTTTGCAATATTTAGCTGTAGCGATACATTTGGTAATTATGGTTCTATTGCTTAAAAATTTTGACAAAGCACCCAAAATTATATTTTTATTGTTTGGCAGTGCGATTTATTTAATTATAAGCGATTATCTTTTTACAATTTATCGAGATGTCTATGATATTAAAAATTTTATTGGACATATTTTTCAGTTAGGTGCATTTTATCTTTTATTCAGAGCAATTTATTTTTCTTCTATTGAAAAACCTTTTCAGCAGTTAGTTGATACACAAGATCATTTAGAAAAATCTCGTGAAAAGATGCATTATATGGCTTATCATAATGAGATTACGAATTTACCCAATGAACGTTTTTTAATGGAATCATTAAAGAGAGATTTATACATTTCTAAATCACAAAAGGCAATTCTTGCTATCGGTATCGAAAGAATTTCTGCTATTAAAGCGTCTTTAGGTAGTATATATGCAGACCAAATGATAGGTCTAATCGCGCAAAGATTGAAAAATGTTTTACCGGAGAACTATCTACTATGCATTCTGAGAGAAGATTACTTTGTCGTTTATATTGATGAGGTAAGCAATACCCATCAATTGACCCAGCTAAGTCAGCAGCTTCAATTTGTCATGGAAGAATCATTCCAAATACAACATTTTTCTTTAAATAGTCAATTAAATATTGGTATTGCTTTATTTCCAACAGATTCTTCTAGGGAAGAGGAACTCATTAGATTTGCACTTTATGCTATGCATGAAGCACAGAAAACGCCAACACGTATACGGTTGTATGAGTCTTCGATATCTAAAGAAACGACTGAACGACTTTTGTTAGAAAATGATTTACATAATGCTTTAGCTAATCAAGAGCTTTTTTTAGAATATCAACCGCAACTTGATTTACATACGGGTCAAATTAAGTCGGTAGAAGCTTTAGTCAGATGGCAGCATCCAAAGAAGGGTTCGATTTCACCGGGAGTCTTTATTCCAATTGCAGAGGAATCGGGATTAATTATTCCTATAGGACAATGGGTAACTAAACTGTTACAACAAATTTAGACAAACCTATACAAACCTGTATAGAAGCATAGATTTATAACAGAATACCCTTCGTATCAAGCGATTGGTGCGAACTCCACGTTAATTGCTTTTAACTCCTAAAGCCTTGTG